>CAMLSI010000052.1 GCA_946482585.1 uncultured Lysobacteraceae bacterium | reverse complement strand
GTTCAGTCCTGGTATTCGAGTACGCGCACGACTTTCTCGACGCCGGCGACGTTGCGCACGATCTCGGCGACGCGGTCGGCTTCCTCGCGCGTGAGAAGGCCCATGAGATAGACCGTGCGATGCACCGTCGTCACGTTCACGCGCGTCGGGTCGAAGCCGGGCATGTCGACGATATCGAGCAGCGCGGTCTTCACGTGGGCGGTAATGGTGTTGTCGCGACGCTGCGACAGGAAGCCTTCGGGCTCGCGCACCTCGATCTCGTTGACGAGACGGCGCACGCCCTCGTAGTTGCCGACGCGCTGTTCGGCGCGCTGCCTGAGTTCCTCGGTGCGCACTTCGCCGGCGAGCAGCATCACGCCGTTGTAGACCACGATGGAAACGTTGTTCTTGAGCGCGAGCTCTTTGTCCTTGTTGAAATTGTCGTAAGCCGTCGCCTGGATGTTGCGGTCGCTGATGACCGTGGTCCAGCTGCGGCGATCGTGGCCGACGCCGGCGGCCGTGCCGCCGACCACGGCGGCGACGCAACCCGACAGCAGCGCGGCCGACACGATCAGCGCGGCGAGGCGCAGCGAAAGGCGGTACGGATTCGATCTCATGCGATTCCTCTCAGTGAGCGTCAAAGGCGGCGCGTTCCCAGGCACAGGTCGCATTGTCGACGGTGCCGCTGAACGCAACGCTGTCGAAACGGCATGGCGACTGCGCGAACGACGGATGCGCGGCCAGAAACATTTCGGCGGTGCGGATCAGGCGGCGGCGCTTGGCCGCGCCGATGGATTCGGTGCCGTCGGCGACGGCCGCGCCGTTGCGATAGCGCACTTCGATGAAGACCAGCACGGCACCGTCGCGCATGACGAGGTCGAGCTCGCCATAGCGGCAGTGCCAGTTGCGCGCGACGAGGCGCAGTCCGGCGCGTTCGAGTTCGGCTTGCGCCGCCTGTTCCCAGATCGCGCCGACCGCGCGCATCAGGGCATCCGGCCGTCGCCCAGCGTCAGGCCCGACACGGGGCGCGCGACGCCGTTCTCGAAGCGCGCCCAGGTCAGAACGCGATGCACGCGCCCGAACGTATCGGAGGCGAGCTGGCCGGTCGCGCCGGGCAGGTAGCTGTCCGGGTGCGTGCCGAGCCAGTCCATGTAGGGCATCAGCGCATACGCGTCGAAGCCGAGCGCGAACAGGCGCGCACCGGTGCCGCGTGCGGATTCGATGCCGCGCACGATCTGGTCGCGCGGCGGCAGGCCCGCGCTCGCGTCGAACAGCCACGGCGCGTCGCAGAACTCCAGTCCGTCGAGGTCGCGATCGAGCCCGGCGTTGAGCGTGCCGGAATAGACGTGCGAGCTCGCGAGCACCGGAACGGTGACGCCGGCGAGCTTGAGCTGCGGCATCAGCAGCCGCGCCTGCTGCGGGCGCATGCTGATGAAAACGGCTGCGTTCGATGCGGTCGCGAACGCGCCGACCGCCTGTCGGATCACGCCGGAATAGTTGACTTCGCCTTCCTTGAGGCGCGCTTCGCCGACGACGGCGCCGCCGAGGCTTTCGAACTGCGCGCGGAACGCGAGTGCGGCGCGTTCGGCCCAGTCGTCGGTCGCCGCGATCACCGCGGCTTCCTTGATGCCGAGCGAGGCCATGCGCTCGGCCGCCTGGGCGCCCTCGGTGTCGGGCAGCAGGCCGAACGCGACGCTGCCGGGCGGCGGCGTCGCACCGTTGTCGGCCTGGTTCAACGCCAGTACCGGCACGCGCAGTTCGCTCTGCTCGAACAGAAGGCCGACGGCTTCGCGCGTCAGCGGTCCGACGACGCGGTCGGCACCGTTCTCGACCGCGCGCCGATAGGCGTTCAGTGCGTCTTCCGCACTTTGTCCACTATCGTAGATTTGCACTTCGCCGCGTTCCGGTCCGGCGTTGCGGTCGTTGAACCAGGCGGCGAAGAAGCCGTCGCGGATCGCCGCGGCGGCGTTCTTGAGCGCGCCGCTCGACGGCAGCAGCAGCGCGACGCGATGCGCGGCGCGATAGCCTTCGCGCGCCCACTGGTTGTTGCCGTCCTGCTGCAGGGTGCCGACGGGCCGGCTCGGCCGCTGCAGCGCGAGCGGCAGCATCTGGCCCTGCTTGCGCAGCGCACGTTCGATCCACGGACGCAGCAGATCGTTGCCGGGCAGTTCGACGCCGCGCTGTTTCAGCGTGGCCGCATCGAGCGCGGCCAGCGTGTCGACGATTTCGCGGCGGTTGCTTTCGCGATCCGCGCCGGTCAGCGAGCGGTCGAGCACGGCGCGCGTGCGCGCGGCGGCGAAGCGGTCGCCCGCGGCCTGCTGGGCGCGCGCGGTGAGTTCGAGGCGGCGCAGCACCAGTGCCGGCGGCAGTGCCGCGTCGGGCAGCGCGAGCAGGGCCAGCGCTTCCTCGGGCTGCTGACGGTTCAGCGCGAACTCGGCGCTGAGCAGGTCGTAGCGGTAGGCGTCCTCGCCGGCGAGACGCTTGCGCCGCACATCGGAGAGCACATCGGCCGCGGCGGCGAGATCGCCTTCTTCGCGCAGGGCCTCGGCGGCGCGGAGCCGATAGTGGCCGCGCGCACCCGAATCGGATTTTGCGAGTTCCAGATAGGCCGTGGCGGCGGCGCGGAAGTCGCCGCGCTGATACAGCTCGTCGGCGGCCGCCGTCTGCGTGCCGCGCGTCGGCGCCGTATCCATGGTCGCGCAGCCGCCGAGCAGCGACAGCAGCAGGCAGAGCAGGGCTCCTCGCACTTTCACAGGCATGACCGCATCCGTAACGCCGGGTAATGCTGCGATCATAGCGGATAGTGACGGCGCGCCCGCGGGCCCGCGACGGAGGACAGCATGACGGAACAACGGGCCGGAAGGCTCTGGGTGGTCGCGACGCCGATCGGCAATCTGGACGATCTTTCGTCGCGCGCACAGGAAACGCTCAAGCGCGTCGCGCTGATCGCGGCAGAAGACACGCGGCACAGCGCGCCGCTGCTCGCGCGCTACGGTATCTCGACCCGTCTGGTCGCATTGCACGAGCACAACGAGCGTGACGAGGCGGAGCGGCTGGTCGCGCGCTTGCGAGAGGGCGAGGAGATCGCGCTGATCTCCGATGCCGGCACGCCGCTGGTCAGCGATCCGGGTTTCCGTCTCGTGCGCGCCGCGCGCGCCGCCGGCATCGCGGTATCGCCGGTGCCCGGCGCCTGCGCCGCGATCGCGGCGCTGTCGGTGGCCGGATTGCCGAGCGATCGCTTCGTGTTCGAAGGCTTCCTGCCGTCCAAGGCGGGCGCGCGACGGGAACGGCTGGCCGAGCTCGCCGCCGAAACCCGCACGCTCGTGTTCTACGAATCCAGCCACCGCGTGCGCGATTGCGTGGACGACATGGCGACGGTATTCGGCGCGACGCGGCCGGCCGTGCTCGCCCGCGAGCTGACCAAGCTGTTCGAGACCGTGATCGACGGCGATCTCGCGACCCTGGCCGCACGCATCGCCGCCGATCCGAACCAGGAGCGCGGCGAATTCGTGCTCCTCGTCGGCGGACGCCCCGACGACGAAGATGCGCGCGTCGCCGAGGGACGCCGTGTGTTCGCGCTGCTGCGCGACGAATTGCCGCCCGCGCGCGCGGCCAAGCTCGCCGCGGCCATCACCGGGGCGGCGCGCAAGGCGCTCTATCAGAGTGAATAGGAATCCGCGGCCAGGAACCGACGGCGATTGCTCGCCGCTTTGCGCTGCCCTCGGGGTCCTCGATCCAGTAAACTCCGCGGCGGAGTCGGCCAGACAGTCGCGTCGCAGCAATGCGCCGAGGAAAGTCCGGGCTCCATAGGGCAAGGTGCCAGGTAACGCCTGGGCGGCGCGAGCCGACGGCCAGTGCAACAGAAAGCAAACCGCCGAACGCTGCCGGCAACGGCAGGCGTGGTAAGGGTGAAACGGTGCGGTAAGAGCGCACCGCCTGCGGGGCCAACGCCGCAGGGCACGGTAAACCCCACCTGGAGCAAGACCGAATAGGGGGACCATGACGCGGCCCGCGTCGTCCCCGGGTTGGTCGCTCGAGCCTGACGGCGACGTCAGGCCTAGAGGAATGACTGTCGTCCCGCAAGGGATACAGGACCCGGCTTATCGGCCGACTCCACACACGCGCAGACGCGGGAGGAGAGTGGTGAAAGGCGCGACGGCGATGCCGCGCTTTTCGCCACTTTCCTTCCGCGTTCTGTACGTTTTTCGTTGCCGTCCGCCGCTTTCGAAAGGCAGCCCGCCGTCGCCGGCGCAGCCCGGATCCCGGCGCGCCCGGTCGGCTGCGGCATCGTTCGTGCCGCAGATCCGCACCTTCGTCGCCGTTCCCGGCTGCTTCGTCGCAAGTTCCTGCACCGATTCCCGCGCTGCTTCAGGCTGCCGCCAACCTCCTTCACGACGGTAGTGCCATGCGCCTGAAAACCCTGCTGCTTGCCATTCTTGCGATGCTGCCCTGCGCCGCGTCCGCGACGAAGCAAGAGACCGATCTCGCAGCGACGCTGCAGCGGCGCCTGTCGGGCGACCGCAGCGGCGCCTGCATCGCCGCGGCGGTCATCGACGGCGGCGTGAAGCGCGCGTTCGTCTGTGCGAACGGCGGCAAGCCGCGCGTGGACGAGCGCAGCGCGTTCGAGATCGGATCCATCGCCAAGACCATGAATGCGGCGCTGTTGGCGCAGTTCATCCTGGCCGGCAAGGTCACGCTGGATACGCCGCTCGCGCAAGTCCTGCCGGCGCAGGCGAAGCTTCCCGTATTCGAGGGACAGCCCATCCTGCTGCGCCACGTGGTGACGCATCGTTCGGGCCTGCCGGGATTGCCGCCGGATTTCGCGCCGACGGACATGACGGATCCCTATGCTCGACTGGACGAAGCGGCGCTGTATGCCGCGCTGGGCTCCACGTCGCTGCAGCGTGCACCGGGCGCGCAGTTCGAGTATTCGAATTTCGCCACGATGCTGTTGTCCGCGGCGCTCGCCCGGATGGCCGGCACCGACTACGAAAGCCTTATCCGCCAACGGCTGTTCGAACCGTTGGCGATGACGCATGCGCACATCGCGCAGCGGCCCGAAGGCATCCGCGCGGCACAGGGGCATATGAGCAACGGCCGCGCGACACCGGCGTGGACGATACCGACCAATCTCGCCGGCGTCGGCGGCGTGCGCGCGACCCTGGACGACATGATCGGCTACCTCGAGGCGCAACTGGGGCTGCGTGAATCGCCTGTGGCCGAGGCGATCGCGCTGACGCAGCGCGAAGTGGCGACCGGCGGCGAACCGGCCATGGCCATGAACTGGATGCGCATGCCCGTGAACGGACGCTCCGTATTGCTGCACGACGGCGGCACGGGCGGGTTTTCGTCGTTCGTCGCATTCGACCGTGCGCAGGGGCGCGCTGTCGTGGTGCTCAGCGACACCGCGCTGGCCGACATATCGGGCATCGGTCTTCATCTGTTCGATGGCGCGATGCCGCTGGGCAAGCCGCGCCGCATCGCGACGGCGGACCGCGCGCTGCTCGATGCACTGGCCGGCGACTATGTGATCGACGGCGGCGAGCGGGTGACGTTGCGCCGGCGCGGAAAGACCCTGTCGGTGCAGGCGCAGGGTCAGCCCGAGTTCGAGCTCGGCCATGACGACAGCGGCGAATTCTTTGCGAGGGAATTCGACGCGTCGCTGCGGCCGCAGCGCGAAGTGGGCGGCACCTACGGCTTCGCTTGGCAGCAGCTGGGCGCGGTGCGGATCGCGCGCCGCGTCGACGCCGCGCCCAAGAAACCGGCGCTGCAGCTGGACGCGCGGGCGCTGGCCGCCTACGTCGGCGAGTATCCGTTGATCCCCGGCTTCGCCTTGCGCGTCTTCGTCAAGGATGCGGCGCTGTACGTTCAGGGAACCGGTCAGCCGGCGCTGGAGGTCGCGGCAGTGGACGCCGATGTGTTCGCCTCGGCCGAAGTCGCCGCCGAGTTGCGCTTCGAACGCCGCGACGGCAAGGTCGTCGCGTTGACCCTGGTACAGAACGGACAGCAGCTGCGTGGAGAACGGAACTGAGTTGACGCTGGACAGTCCGCTGCCGGCCGATGTCGTCGCCGCGAGTCATCAGACCTGGTCGCGCTATCGACGCTATCCGGTATTCAGCCGTCCCTGGCTGTTCGGGCGCACGCGGATCGTCGCGCTCGTGGCCGGCGCGGCGTCGCTGCTGATCGGCATGGGACGCGGAATGGAACGCGGCGACTACGCGCTCGGTCTGCTCGGCGGCCTCTATCTGTTCGTCAGTTTCCTGCTGATGGCCAGCGTGGGGCCGGCGTTCGCGACCTGGGTCAGGCATCGGCGCTGGCCGCGGCGGCGCGAACGCAACGGCATCGTTGCCGCCGTGTTGCTCGGCATGGGCGCGAGCGCGGGAGTCGACGCCTGGGCTTCGAACCAGCTCGATCGCCTGTTCGAACTGTCGGTGCGCTACGGCGAAGCGCCGCCCCCGCGTACGCCGGGGCCGGCTGAGAAGGGGGTTGCGATCGCGCTGAATATTGCCGTGCTTGCGGCGATCTATGCGCTGCTCGGCGGCGGTCTGGCCCTGCGCACTTACCTGGACGAGCACCGTCGCGTCGACGCATTGCGGCAGCGCCGGGAACTGGCGGCGCTGCGTCTGCGCGAGCGTCAGGCGGAACAGCGCCTGGCGCTGCTGCAGGCGCAGGTGGAACCGCATTTCCTGTTCAACAGTCTGGCGTCGATCCGAGCGCTCGTGCAGCAGTCGCCGCGGCGCGCGGAGGCCGCGCTGGATGCGCTGGTCGCGTACCTGCGCAGCACAATTCCGCAATTGCGCGAAGTGGACGGCGTTCCCGCGTCGACCCTGGGGCGGCAGCTCGATATCTGCGCCGCCTATCTGGAACTGATGCAGGCCCGCATGGGCGAGCGCCTGAGCTTCGCGATCGATGCGCCGGAACCGCTGCGCGAACTGCCGTTTCCGCCGCTGCTGCTGATCGGGCTGGTCGAGAACGCCATCAAGCACGGCGTGGAGCCGCAGGCCGGTCCGGGTCACGTGGCACTGCACGCCTTCCGGCACGAAGACCACTTGCTGGTGCGCGTCAGCGACGACGGCGTCGGCGTGCGCGCCGGCGTCGGCAGCGGCCTGGGACTGGTCAACCTGCGCGAGCAACTGGCCTTGTGCTACGGCGAGCGCGCCGGCTTCTCGTTGACGGGCCAGCGCGAGCGCGGCGCGGTGGCGGAAATCCGCGTGCCGCTGGAGGCAACCGCATGACGCCGCTGATCGCGCTGGTTGCCGAAGACGAAGCGCCGCAGCGCGCCGCCCTGTGCGCGTTGCTGCGCGAGCATTGGCCGCAGCTCGATGCGATCGTCGCCTGCGAAGACGGACTGGCCGCGCTCGATGCGCTGGCGCAACAGGCGCCGGCCGTGGCCTTTCTCGATATCCGCATGCCCGGCATCGGCGGCCTGGAAGTGGCGCGCGCGGTGGCGGAACAGGGCGGACTGGTCGTGTTCACTACGGCCTACGACGCGCATGCGGTCGCCGCGTTCGAGGCGGGCGCGGTCGACTATCTGCTCAAGCCGATCCGCAGCGAACGCCTGGCGCAGTGCCTGTTGCGGGTGCGCGAACGCCTCGCCGCACGGCAGCGGCCGAATGTCGAGCGGCTGCTGGACGATCTCGCCGCGCGGCTGGCGCCGAGCGCGAGCACGCGCATTCGCTGGATCACGGCCGCGATCGGCGAGCAGGTACGGCTGATCGCGCTGGACGAGGTCGTCTATTTCCAGGCCGAGGACAAATACGTGCGTGTCGCCACGGCCGGCGAAGACGCGCTGATCCGCCTGTCGCTGAAGGAACTGCTCGCCGGACTCGACCCGGACGCGTTCTGGCAGGTGCATCGCGGCATCGTCGTGCGCGTCGCGGCGATCGATCGCCTGCGCCGCGACGAGTTGGGCAAGGGCTGGCTCAGCCTCAAGGGCCGCACCGAGCGCCTGCCGGCCAGCACCGGATTCCTGCGGCGTTTCCGCGGCATGTAGCACGCCGCCCGCGCAGTCGGTGTCGGCGCGCTTTCAACGCGGCGTCCTGCCGAACAACACGTCGCGTTGCTCGTCCGAGATCGCGCGCGACGGCGAATACGCATCGGCGACGCCGGCGTAGGCGCGCCGTGTCGCAGGCCGCGCGCGTATCGCCTCGAACCAGCGCTGCACGTGCGGGAAATCGGCGAGGTCCTGCGCATGCGCCCGGTGCGGCACGATCCACGGATAGCAGGCCATGTCGGCGATGCTGTACTCGCCGGCGATGAAGTCACGATCCGTGAGCCGGCGGTCGAGCACGCCGTAGAGCCTCGCAGTCTCGCGCGTGTAGCGCTCGATCGCGTACGGCACCGGCTCCGGCGCGTACACGCGAAAATGGCCGTTCTGTCCGGCCATGGGGCCGAGCCCGCCGACCTGCCAGTACAGCCACTGCATGACCTCGAAACGGTCGCGCAGATCCTGCGGCAAGAAGCGTCCGCTCTTTTCGGCGAGGTACTGCAGCAGCGCGCCGGATTCGAACAGGCGTACGGGTGCGCCGCCGTCGGCCGGCGCGTAGTCGATCAGTGCGGGAATGCGGTTGTTCGGCGCGAAGGCCAGGAATTCCGGCTTGAATTGCTCGCCCTTGCCGATGTCGACCGGCACGATGCGGTAGTCGAGACCGGTTTCTTCCAGCATGAGCCGCGGCTTGAGTCCGTTCGGCGTGCCCCAGTAGTACAGCTCGATCATGGTCGGCTCCGGTGTGGCGAAGCGCTCAGCATAGGCGTGTCTCTGGCATGCTAGAAGCGCCAGGATCGGGAACATTCATGGAGCCAGTCTTCGCGTTCGCGCTGCAGCTTCCGTCGCGGGGTTCGCGCAGCCTGCTGCGCACGCTGCATGCACAGCTGCGTGCGGCGATACTCGACGGGCGCCTGCGGCCGGGTCAGCGCCTGCCGTCGTCGCGCGCCCTCGCGCAGGCTTTCGGGATTTCGCGCAACACCGCCGTGGCCGCCTACGATCTGCTGCTGAGCGAAGGCTACCTGCGCGCTCGGCGCGCGAGCGGTGTCTATGTCGCCGAGGCGCAGGCGCCTGCGGCATCGCCGGAGCGTTCCCGGCACGCGGCGCTCGCGCGCCGCCATCTGACCGTGCAGGCGCGTGAGACCGCCGAGGCCGACGCGCCCGCGAGTCGCGGCGTGTTTCGTCTCGGCGTGCCCGAGCTGCGCGGATTTCCGTTCGACATCTGGCGCCGGCTCGGCGCGCGCGCCGTGCGTCAGCTCGCACGCACGGGCGCCGAATACGCGCCGGCCGAAGGGCGCGAAGCGCTGCGTGACGCGATCGCACAGCATGCGGCGTTCGCGCGCGCGGTGGCTTGCCGCGCCGACGACATCGTCGTGACGTCGGGCGCACAGCAGGCATTCGATCTGCTCGCTCGCACGCTCGTGACTCCGGGACGCACGCGCGTCGCGGTCGAGGAGCCCGGCTACCCGCCGTTGCGGGCCGCGTTTGCCGCGGCGGGCGCGCAGCTCGTGCCCGTGCGCGTCGATGCGGAAGGACTGCAGGTGCACCGGCTGCCATCCGACGTGCGCGTGATCTGCGTGACGCCGTCGCATCAGTTTCCGCTCGGCTGCGCGATGTCGGCGAGCCGGCGCGCGGAACTGCTGCGGTTCGCGCGCGGCCGCGATGCGGTCGTCATCGAAGACGACTACGACGGAGAGTTCCGCTACGCCGATCGTCCGCTCGACGCGTTGCAGACGCTCGACGGCGGCGAGCGCGTGTTCTACGTCGGCACGTTTTCCAAGAGTCTGTTTCCCGGACTGCGCCTGGGCTATGTCGTGGCCCCGGCCTGGGCGAGGCCGGCGCTGATCGCGGCACGGCGCACCGCCGATTCGCACGGCGACGTGCTCGCGCAGGACACGCTCGCGGCCTTCATCGCCGAGGGGCACCTCGCGCGCCACGTGCGCCGCATGCGGTCGGTCTACGCGCAACGCCGCGACGCGCTGCTGCGCGGCCTGCAGCGGCAGTTCGGCGATGTGCTCGATGCATTGCCGTCCCTGGCCGGACTGCATCTGGCCGCGGCGGTAGTGCCGGGCGCCGCGATGCCGGCATGGGCTGCGCGCGGCGACGGCAATCCGGCCGGCATCGCGACCGTGCGCCGCTTCCAGTCCGAACGCGGCGGCCGCGCCGGGCTCGTGCTCGGCTTCGGCGCGGCCGAGCCGGCCGCGATCGGTCCGGCGCTCATCGAACTGCGGCGCGCCTGGGACGACTGACGCCGCTGTTCATCGCCAGTCGGATCGGATACTGTACCCCAGTATCCTACGGACGACCGCTGCCATGCCCCATTCGCCGGCCGAGAAGAAGCGCGTGCTCGCCCGTGTCGGACGGATCCGCGGCCAGATCGACGCCTTGCAGCGCGCGCTCGACCAGGGCGCGGAGTGCGCTGCCGTGCTGCAGCAGATCGCCGCCCTGCGCGGCGCCGTCAACGGCCTCATGGCGCAGGTGCTGGAAAGCCATCTGCGCGAGGAACTCGGTCAGCCCGCCGCGTCGGCCCGGCAGCGCCAGGAACGCGTCGACGATGTCGTCGCGCTCGTTCGTTCCTACCTGAAATGACGTCGCCGCGGATCGTCTGCGGCGACACCCGCCTGTGTCTCGCGTAACCGGAGTATCGCCAATGAAGAGTCGTGCCGCCGTTGCCTTCGAAGCGGGCAAGCCGCTGCAGATCGTCGAAATCGACGTGGAGTCGCCGCGCAAGGGCGAAGTGCTGGTGAAGATCCATGCGACCGGCGTCTGCCACACCGACGCGTTCACGCTCAGCGGCGACGATCCCGAGGGCATTTTCCCGGCCGTGCTCGGCCACGAAGGCGGCGGCGTCGTCGTCGAGGTCGGCGAGGGCGTCACGAGCCTCGTGCCGGGCGACCATGTCATTCCGCTGTACACCGCGGAATGCCGCGAATGCAAATTCTGCAAATCCGGAAAGACCAATCTGTGTCAAGCCGTGCGTGCGACGCAGGGCAAGGGGCTGATGCCCGACGGCACGACGCGCTTCTCGTACGACGGCCAGCCGGTCTATCACTACATGGGCTGCAGCACGTTCAGCGAATACACGGTGGTGCCGGAAATCTCGCTCGCGAAAGTCGATCCGGCCGCGCCGCTCGAAAAGGTCTGTCTGCTCGGCTGCGGCGTCACGACGGGCATCGGCGCGGTGCACAACACGGCGAAGGTCAAGCCCGGCGACACGGTCGCGGTGTTCGGTCTCGGCGGCATCGGCCTCGCCGTGATCCAGGGCGCGGTGCAGGCCAGGGCCGGCCGCATCGTCGCCGTCGACACGAATCCGGGCAAGTTCGATCTCGCGCGTGCGATGGGCGCGACCGACTGCATCAATCCCAGGGACTACGACAAGCCGATCCAGGACGTCATCGTCGCGCTGACCGACGGCGGCGTGGACTTCAGCTTCGAATGCATCGGCAACGTCAACGTGATGCGCGCGGCGCTGGAGTGCTGCCACAAGGGCTGGGGCGAAAGCGTCATCATCGGCGTCGCCGGCGCGGGCCAGGAAATCCGCACGCGGCCGTTCCAGCTCGTGACCGGGCGCGTCTGGCGCGGCACCGCGTTCGGCGGCGTCAAGGGACGCACGCAATTGCCCGGCATGGTCGAGCAGGCGATGAAGGGCGAGATCCAGCTCGATCCGTTCATCACGCATACCTTGCCGCTCGAACGCATCAACGAGGCTTTCGACCTCATGCACGAGGGCAAGTCCATTCGCACGGTCATCCACTACTGACGGCGCCGCCATGCAGCGAATCGAAGCGCACGCCAGCTTCGGCGGCGTGCAGGAAGTCTGGCAGCACGATTCGGCCGTGCTCGGCTGCGTCATGCGTTTCGGTGTCTACCTGCCGCCGCAGGCGCGCGAGCGCGCCTGTCCGGTGCTGTACTGGCTCAGCGGCCTGACCTGCACCGAGCAGAATTTCATCACGAAGGCGAACGCGCAGTGTCACGCAGCGGCCCACGGCATCATCGTCGTCGCGCCGGATACCAGCCCGCGCGGCGATGCGGTCGCCGACGCCGACGGCTACGACCTCGGCAAGGGCGCCGGCTTCTACGTCGATGCGACGCGGTTGCCCTGGGCGCCGCACTACCGCATGCACGACTACGTCGCGAACGAATTGCCCGCCCTGGTCGAAGCGCGGTTTCCGGCGACGGCGGCGCGCGCGATCAGCGGTCATTCCATGGGCGGCCACGGCGCGCTCGTGCTCGCGCTGCGTCATCCGGGACGTTATCGCAGCGTCTCGGCGTTCTCGCCCATCGTCGCGCCGTCGCAGGTGCCCTGGGGCGAGAAGGCGTTCGCGGCCTATCTGGGCGCGGACCGTGACGCCTGGCGCGCCTGGGACGCCTGCGCGCTGATCGCGGGCGCCGCCGAGCGGCTTCCGTTGCTCGTCGATCAGGGCGAAGCCGACGAATTCCTCGCGACGCAGCTGCGGCCGGAGCTGCTGGAGAAGGCCTGCGATGCGTCGGGCCATCCGCTGCAGCTGCGCCGGCATGCAGGCTACGACCACAGCTACTACTTCATCGCGAGTTTCGTCGGCGATCATTTCGCGCATCACGCACGCGCGCTCGGCTAGGGCACGGACGGAGGACGCATGGCCACGATCGCGGTGATGGGGGCGGGCAGCATCGGTTGCTACGTCGGCGGCCGTCTCGCTGCATCCGGCGCCGATGTCGTGCTGATCGGACGCGAGCGGCTCGCACGTGAGCTCGCCGCGCACGGCTTGCGCGTCAGCGACTATCGCGGCATGTCCGCCGTGCTGCGGCCCGATCAATTCGCCTATTCGACCGATGCCGGCGCAGCCGCGTCGGCCGATCTCGTGCTCGTCACGGTGAAGTCGGCCGGTACGGCCGGCGCCGCGCAGGAACTCGCCCGCGTGATACGGCCCGACGCGGTCGTCGTGAGCCTGCAGAACGGCATCGGCAACGCCGACACGCTGCGTGCCGCGCTGGGGTCACGGGTCGTGCTCGCGGGAATGGTACCGTTCAACGTCGTGCAGCGCGGCGAAGGCGCGTTTCATCAAGGCACCGAGGGCGAACTCGAAGTCGAGCGGCATGCGCGGCTGGCCGCGTTCGCGCCGGTGTTCGAACGCGCCGGTCTGCCGCTGCGGCAGCACGACGATCTGCGCCCGGTGCAATGGGCCAAGCTGCTGCTGAATCTCAACAACCCGATCAATGCGCTGTCGGATCTGCCGCTCAAGACGCAGTTGTCGCAGCGCGCCTACCGACGCTGCCTCGCGCTCGCGCAACGCGAAGGGCTGGCGCTGCTGGCCGCGGCCGGCATCCGTCCCGCACAGCTCACGCGCGTCCCGCCGCAGTGGATCCCTCGGGTGCTCGCGTTGCCCGACGCGCTGTTCCGCGTCATAGCGGCCGGCATGCTGGCGATCGATCCGTTCGCGCGCTCGTCGATGTGGGAAGACCTGCAGGCGCAGCGCGCGACCGAAGTCGACTGGATCAACGGCGAGATCGTCGCGCTGGCCGGACGCCTCGGTCGCGCCGCGCCGGTCAATGCGGCACTGGTCGCGCTCGTGCATGCGGCGGAACAGGGCGGACGGAGACGCTGGAGCGGCGCGGAATTGCTCGAGGCGGTGACCGCGAGCCGCTAGCGACCGGGTCGGGTGGCCGGAATCGGCGACCGCAGGCCGGTTCGCGCAAGGGCGCCGGCCGCTGATCCGGTTCCCCATCCCGGTTACCATTCGTTTTTTCGCCAGGGCCGATCCCCATGACCGACACGCCTCCCGACCGCCTCGACGCGGACCCGCGCAGCAAATTCCACGACCCCGCCGCGTTCGAGCGCGGTATCGGCATCCGCTTCAACGGTGCCGAGCGCTTCGATGTCGAGGAATACTGCATGAGCGAAGGCTGGGTCCGCGTGCCGGCCGGCCGCGCGCGCGATCGTCGCGGCAATCCGATGACGATCAAGCTCAAGGGCGAGGTCGTCGCCTACTATCGCGTCGAGAGCTGAGCCGCGCCTTTTCGCGGGCGTCTCCCCGCCGTTGCGGCGGGGAGACGCGGCGATGCATATTTGCTATTTCCGCTTCGTTACTTTTTCTCTTTTACCTTGTCTTTCGCGGTCTGCTTGGCCTGATCGGTCAGGCTCGCGGTGTTGCCGTTCTTGACCGGGCAGGCGGCCGGCAGCGGACCCTTGCCGTTGTCGCAGCCGCCGGTCTGCTGCGCGAATCCCCAGAGATGGCTGAAGTTGGCCGGCGCGCCGGTCTGGAAACCCATCGGTCCCTTGGTCGAGCTCACGAACTGCTTCTGCGTATGGCAGGTGAAGCAGTTGTTGCCGTTGCCCTGGATGAAGGTCTCGAGCGTCGTGTTGGCGTTTTCCTTCGAGCCGGCGAAGTTGCTCGCGGACGGAGGCAGTGCGCCGTTGACGGTCCAGAGGTTGCCCGTCATCTGGTAGTTCAGCCAGACCGCCATGTCGTTGAACTTCGTCGGCGACTGCTTGATGAGTCCCTGCAGGGTCGATTGCACCGAGGCGTTCAGCGCGATCATCGCGCTGGTGTTGTCCGACGAGCCGCCGCCCTGCGGTGCGACGCGGCACACCTGGGTCGGATTGACTTTGTTCTTGTTCGGCGGGCAATCGGTCGTGCTGCAGCCCGGATTGTTGAACGACCAGCCGCTCGAAGGCGCTTTCTGCGGATTCGTGCAGTCGGGTGCGTTGGAGTTGTGTTCGAACGTGGCCCAGATGAATTCCGGATGCGTCGGTGTGTTGACGACGAGGTGGAAGCCGACGAGTCCGAGCACGACCGGCTGACAACTGTCGCCGACGACGCCCTTGATCACGTACATGTCGTTCGGAACTTTGTTCGTGAATGTGCGCCACGCGGCCTTGAGTTCGACCGAGCCGGCGGGCAGTGCCGTCGTCGCCGGTGCGGACGTGATGCATGTGGTGTTGTTGAAATCGCAGTTCGCGATGAAGTCGTACTCGGTCTTGTTGACCCACATGCTGTAGTAGACGACGTTCTTGTTCTGGTCATACAGCGGATCGCCGGTCGCCTGCTGGTCCGAGCTGCCGTCGACGCCGGCTCCCTTGGGCACGCGCGGGCGCAGGAACAGCTTCTTCGCGTCCGCCGCGGCGGCTTTCGGGCTCGATGAGCACGGCGCGTTCGGCTGCTGGCCCCATGGCGTCACCGACGTTCCGGCCGGCACGAAGATGCCGTATTCCGGCATCCAGGTTTCGAATTCGCGGCCGCCGTCAGCGGGCTGCACGAGGTCGACGAAAGCTTGCCAGGCAAACTGGTGGAACTGGCAGTCGGTGGTGCCGCCGCCGGCGACATCGCTCGGAAAACTCGGGTTCGTGAACCAACTGGAGCTGGCGTCGCACGGGGTCTGCGCGAAAGCCGCGCCGCCGAACAGCAGTAAAGCGGCGCCGAACAACCATTGCGGCATACGAGCACTCATGGCGTATCTCCCACGGGGTTGGCTGGAGTCGACTCGGTTATCACAGTGCGCAACTGTGATTTGGATACATTGCGCGAATTTCCTGACGGCGACAATCGCAAAGCGCGGAAAGGATGCGTCGGCTGTCAGACGACTTCCGGGCGGCGGTGCGTTGCGGCCCCCGGGCCGATCCCGCCGACGGTCTGCGCGGAGGGCTGCATGGCGGAAGTTCTTCCGCCGGGGGGCGGGTGGACCGGGCATGAACCGGCGATGCGACGCAGTTCTCAGGTGTCCGTGCGGAGTGTGCCGGGCCCGACGATTTCGTTCAGCAACGTAACGACACTGTGAAGCGCTGAATTTCTTTTAAATTCAAAGTGCTATGTGTATTTGCTTAGAAATCGCCTGAAATCGGTACAAACTGCGACAACCCCATTGATCTGTAACGGAAATTCTCCTTGACAGTCTCAGGGGCTGAGACTAGTGTGGGCGCCGGTGTGATTTGGTGGGAAATAGTGGGGAAGGACCCAGGGCATGTTTCAGGGCGAGACCGCCATCACGATCGACGACAAGGGTCGGCTAGCCGTCCCTACGGTCTATCGTGAACTGATTGCCGGCCTGTCGGCCGGGCGCCTCGTGTTCACCTACAACCCCTTCGAGACCGGCTGCCTCTGGCTGTTTCCGCTGAATGAATGGGAGACGGTCCGTGATCAGGTCAACGCGCTGCCGAGCGTGAAGGCCGTGCACCGGGCGCTACAGATGAAGCTCGTCGGTGCCGCGGCGCACGTCGAGCCCGACGGGGCCGGGCGAATTCTCGTGCCGGCGAGCCAGCGCATGGCGGCCGGTATCGAGAAGAAGGCGGTGCTGCTGGGAATGGGAACGAAATTCGAATTGTGGAGCGAGCAGGCGCACCTCGCGAAGATCCGCCAGACCATCGGCGAGGAAGAGATCAGCGACGCGATGATGAACCTGAAGTTGTAGCGGAACTTACGGATCGGGG
>CAMLSI010000051.1 GCA_946482585.1 uncultured Lysobacteraceae bacterium | reverse complement strand
GTTCGGCGAGCGCCGCGAGGCGCCGCACTTCCTCGTGCGAAAGACGCAACGCCACCTGCTTGCGCTGGTTCTCGCGCATGAAATACGAACCGACGAAACAGGCCGCGCCGACGAGATAGGTGATGCCGATCGTGAGCGGGGCGCCGCGCACGAACGCGAGCAGGTACGCCGAGTACAGGATCGTGACGCCGAACGCGAGCAGCAGCGACCGGCGCAGCGTGCTCAGGTGCGGCGCGAACGCGCACGCAAAGATCACGAACGTGTTCGAAAACGGATTGGCCTTCGCGATCGGCACCGCCAGCACCGACATGGCCACGACGATCAGCACGAGCTCGCGGCCCTGAGCCCAGTAGGCGCGGAAGAACAGCGGCAGGAAGACCAGCATCGAGAGCAGGGTCAAGGACAACCAGTTCGATGCCGCGATGCGCGGCACGAGGAAGGGCAGGAACAGGAACGCGAGATAGCAGAGCGACAGGAACGGCGCCCAGCCCATGCCGAGTTCGGCCGGCACGAGGCGATCGCGCCAGGCCAGTACCTGTGGGTGATTGAGCCAGTTCATGGGCGCCCATGCTGCCATGACGGCGCGCTCAAGGCTCGCGGTTCAGACGGCGGCCGGCCCAGCTGCCGATCGCGAGCGTGAACGCGGCGAGGTAGGCCAGGTGCGCGAGCGCGCTGCCGGTACTGGGCTGACCGATGCTCGCCAGACCGAGCTGGGCGAGATGCCAGGCCGGCCAGATCACCGCGAACTTCTGGATCACCGCCGGCAGCAGGGACAGCGGGAACCAGAGTCCCGACAGCAGCGCCATCGGCAGATAGATCAGGTTGACGATCGCCGGCGCCGCCTGACCGTTGGCGAAACTCGCGACGAGCAGTCCCAGCGCGCAGAACGGCAGTGCGCCGATGACCATGGTCGCGCCGAGCAACGCCCACTGCGCGAAGCCGAGGCGTACGCCGCCCGCCAGCGAACCCGCGAGCGCGAGCATCGCGAAGATCACCAGCGCGAACGTCATCGCCATCGCGAGTTTTCCGCCGACGTAGTTCAGCGGCGGCATCGGCAGCGCGCGTCGCAGTGCGAGCAACCCCTTGTCGCGTTCGGTCGCGACGCTGACGCCGAAGCCGAAGAGCCCCGGAGCCATCACGCCGAACACGCAGTAGGTCGCCATCAGGTAGTGCGCGACCTGCAACGAAGCGCCCGGCTTGGCGAGCAACACGCCGAACAGCAGATAGAACATCACCGGGAACGCGAGCGCCGGCAGTGCGAAGCTCGGCGTGCGCAGCAGGCGCAGGAATTCCAGTTTCGCTTCGAGCGCGAGGCTGCGGCGCGAAATCGTATCGAAGGTCAACGTGCTCATTTATGCAGCCTCCTGCGTGATGGTGCTCAGCGCTTCGGCGAGGCCGGCGCGATGGACTTCGAGATCGCGCAGCTGCGCGTCGGCGGCGAGCAGTTCGCGCAGCACCGGCTCGGGCTGCGCGGTGACGATGTGCAGCCAGTCGCCGTCGCGCTGCACGCTGTTGACCTGCGGCCAGGCGCGCACGCGGTCGGCGGGCACAGCGCTGACGCAGCGGATCTGGCGCTGGCCGACGCGCGCGCGAATCGCCTCGAGGCTGCCCTCGGCGACGAGCCGTCCTTGCGCGAGCACGCCGATGCGCTGGGCGAGCGCCTCGGCTTCCTCGAGGTAGTGCGTCGTCAGCACGACGGCGCAGCCGCTCGCGACGAGTTCGCGGATGGTCTTCCAGAATTGCTGGCGCGACTCGGTATCCATGCCGACGGTCGGTTCGTCGAGGAACAGCAGGTCCGGCCGGCCGCAGATCGCGAGCGCGAACTGCACGCGGCGCTGCTGCCCGCCGGAGAGGCGCGCATAGCGCGCATCGAGCAGCGGCTCGATGCCGGCGAGCTCGGCGACGTCGGCGAGGCTGCGCGGCTGCGCGTAGTAGCTGCGTGTCTGCGCGAGCAGTTCGGCGACGCTGAGCGTGTCGGGCAATCCGGCCGACTGCAGCATCACGCCGATGCGTCGGCGCGCGGCGAGATCCTGCGGCGGCAGGCCGAACAGGCGCGCGTCGCCGGCATCGGGTCTAAGCAGGCCCAGCAGCAGCGAGATCGCCGTCGTCTTGCCGGCGCCGTTGGGTCCGAGCAATGCGTACACCTCGCCCGCGGCGATCGCGAGATCGACGCGGTCCAGCGCCTTTATGGTGCCGCGTTTCTTGCTTGCCCCGATCAGTTGCGCCACGCTTCGTGCGGTCATGCGATGTCTCCTGAAAGTACGCTCAGGCTACGCGGACGCCGACCGCCGCTGCAGTCCGCGACATCAGGATTTCGAGTTGACAATCGTCATTCGCACCGCGCGGCGCGGGGCAACGGAATGGCCCCCTTGGGAGACCATGAAGCGGCCCCAAGAGCCGACCAATGCGCTCTGCTAGACTGGCCGCACTTTCGCGCCGTCCGGCGCACTCAACCTTGCCCGATACGCGCCGCACAGGCGTGCGTCGGCCTGTTTCGTTGGAGCAAGCCATGCAGCTGATCGAACAACTCGCCGTTCTGCGCAACGCCGGCGGCGCCGCACGCACCCGTGGCCTCGACGATGCAACCGTGCTGCGTTTTGCAGCCACGTCGCCCGAACTCGTCGACGCCGTCGCTCAGGCGCATGCGCGCTTCCTCGAACTCAAGGCGGAGCTGCCGGAGCTCGTCGCGCTCGACGAAGTCGAGCAGATGCGGCTCATTCAGTCGGACTTCGTCAACTTCTACACCGACGACTCGGTCAACCCCTATGTCGCGCTCGCCGCGAGCGGTCCCTGGGTCGTCACGCTCAAAGGCGCCGTGCTCCACGATTCGGGCGGCTACGGCATGCTCGGCTTCGGCCACGCGCCGCCGGCCGTCCTCGACGCGATGAGCCGCCCGCAGGTCATGGCCAACGTCATGACGCCGAACGTTTCCCAGTACAAGCTCGCGACCGCGCTCAAGGCCGTCATCGGCGCGAACCGCGGCGGCTGTCCCTATACGCGTTTCCTCTGCCTGAACTCGGGCTCCGAGTCGGTCTCGCTGGCCTCCCGCATCGCCGACGTCAACGCCAAGCTAATGACCGACGCCGGCGGCCGCCACGCCGGCCGCACGATCAAGCGTCTGGCCGTGCGCGGCGCATTCCACGGCCGCACCGAACGTCCGGCCGTCTATTCCGACTCGAGCCGCAAGACCTATACCCAGCACCTCGCGAGCTTCCGCGACGAGACCAGCCTGCTCACGGTCGAACCGTACAACGTCGAACAGCTGCGCCAGGTCTTCGCCGATGCCGACAAGAACGGCTGGTTCATCGAAGCCATGTTCCTGGAGCCCGTCATGGGCGAAGGCGATCCGGGCCGCTCCGTCACGCCGGAGTTCTACGCCGCCGCGCGCGAACTGACCGAGAAGCACGGCTCGCTGTTCCTGGTCGACTCGATCCAGGCCGGCCTGCGTGCGCACGGCGTGCTCTCGATCATCGACTATCCGGGTTTCGAGAAGCTCGCGCCGCCGGACATGGAAACCTATTCCAAGGCGCTGAACGCGGGCCAGTATCCGCTGTCGGTGCTCGCCGTGACCGAGCGCGCCGCGTCGCTCTACAAGAAAGGCATCTACGGCAACACCATGACGACGAATCCGCGCGCGATGGACGTCGCGGTCGCCGTGCTCGGCCTGCTGACGCCGGCGGTGCAGGCGAACATCCGCGAACGCGGCCGCCAGTTCGTGCACAAGCTCGAAGCGCTCAAGACCGAGCTGCCGGGCTTCATCACGAAGGTCCAGGGCACCGGCCTGCTGTTCTCCTGCGAACTCAGTGCGGACTTCAAGTGCTACGGCACGAACAGCACTGAAGAGTTCATGCGCGAGCACGGCTTTGGCGTCATCCACGGCGGCGCCAATTCGCTGCGCTTCACGCCGCACTTCAACATCACCGAGGCCGAAGTCGATCTAGTGATCGACGGCGTGCGCCAGGCGCTGCTGCACGGGCCGCGCAAGAGCGCCGACGCCAAGGCCGCCTGATCCACCGAACAACGCCTGCACGGCGCAATCGCTCGCAACACGGCCATAGGAAGTGGCCAGTTGCGCCGTGCAGGCGTTTCTTTTTCCGGTGTGCCCCGACTGCGGCGCCACGAGCGTCGTCCCCGGCCCCGACGCCTGTGACCTCGCCGTGCACGCGCCGCGCCGATTCCGGCGGATCGACACCTGTGCGACGCCGCCGTCGTTCCCGCCCGCGGACTCCGCTATGCTCGCGCGCAGCGCCATCACGCCGCCGCCCATGAGCCTGCGCAAGAAACTCGCCGAGTTCGGTTTCGAATCCAACGACGATTACGACTATCCGCTGCGCTGTCTGTTCGAGGCGGATCTGCCGCATCTGCGCTGCCTCAGCATCGTCGGCGCCCCGGGCCGGCGCAAGACCGCGCTCGCGAACGCACTCGGCCATGCGCTCGACTATCCGCATCTGCTCTATCACGACTTCACGAGCGCCGAACCGCCGCCGCCGACCATCGTGCTGAGCGAGGATGCCGACGCCTCGGGGGCACCGGAAGCGCCGGTTTCCGCGTTCGAACGCAGCATGAGCGAGGCCTGCGCCTATTCCGAAGGCGCGCGCACGATGCTCGTCCTCGATCAACTGCAGGCCGCCGATTTCCACGATCACATCCGCCTCTACCATTTCGTGCAGACGCGCGAATGGATCTCGCCGCACGGCACCGCGATCGCGAATCCGCAGCACCTGCTGCTGGTGCTGATCTCCGAAGAGCCGCTCTACCACTCGCTCGCGAAGGTCAGCTTCCGGGTTCACGCGGACGCCAGTCGCGGCCATCTCGACTATCGCCCCGAAGATTTCGGACTCGATGCGAGCGCCGCCGAATTCATGGCCGCGCTCGGCAACCTGTTCCACGAGTTGGGCACGAGTCCTACGACCAGCGAATACGGCCGCATTCTGGCCGACATCCACCAGCGCGTGCGAACGGAAGAACAATTGCGACAGTCACTGTTCGGCTGGATGGAAAACCTCGATCGCGGCACGCTGCACGCCGCACCGTTGCAACGGCTCGTTGCCGACGCCACGCAAGCCATCAACCGCTATCTCGGCATCGAAGAAATCGAGATCGGCAGCTGAGTTCCGCGGCGCGGCACGCTTGCCGCGCCCGCCGCAGCCCCTTCGGCGCGAACGCGCATCCGCCGCCACACCGCGGGCAACGGGACGCCGACGCCATCGGCGCACACTTTCATGCGTCAAATATACATTTATAGATCTACACATTCCTCGCAAAGCCGCTGGGTGCAACCGCTCGGCCGCGCTGACTGCTGCCGGCAGCGCTATCAGTTTTGCGACAGCCGCAACTCGCTATTGAGCGGAAATTAACACTGCGAATTGTCCAACACCGGACTCGCCTTCCGACGCATTTTCGGTTGACACGCTCGCGAAACGTGTCCGATCGTTTTCATCAAGTGACATATCTGTCACGACGAAAACGCTCAACGAAACCACTGCCAGGAGGCCGCCTCACCCCATCGATCGCGAAATGCCCCGCGAGACCGCTCATCGGCCGCGAAGGCCGGCGGCAGGCTCCCCCGACGCAACACCCCCCTGCGTATGCCTGCTCACCTTCGCGTGCCGACCCGGCCGCTCGCCGATCTCGAATGCCGGCACACCGCCAACGGACGCACAGGGACGACCGCGCGGCAACGCCGAGTTGCCCACGAACGCTTCAGTCAGGAGATCTGTCATGCAACGCATCCGTACCGCCCTGCGCCGCTGGCTCGGCGCCTCCGTCTTCGCCACGGCGCTGCTGTTCGCCGGCGGCGCACGCGCGAACACTGCCGAACCCGAACCCACCGGCGTCATCGACGATGCGACGGCGGCCGTCGGTCAGTACTACGCGATCCTGTGCAACACCTGCGCGAGCACGAGCGACTACATCAACAAGGCCGTCACGCAATACCCGCGCGTCCGCGAGAGCACGGTCTACGTCTACAACCTCGCATCGGCGCAGGTCCGCACGATCGTGCTGAACTGGGATCCCGAGGCCTACGTGCAGACCGGCGGCTACGAAGTGCCCACGGATTCGCGCCTCGTCGCCTACGTGTCGCAGGCGAGCAACCTGTATCGGCGCAACGGCAACAGCCTGACCTTCACCGCGGTCATCCGCGCCGACGGCTCGGTCTATCTGAAGCTCATCGGCGGCGGCACCGTCGATCTGCGCGCGGGCAGTCCGCGCACGACGCCGAGCGACGCGACGACGCCGTCGTCGGTCGAAGGCATGATGGGCCAAGTCGCGCCGGGACGCGACAGCCCCATCGATCTGCGCGGCTATGTGTTCGGCCCCTACTTCGACAACATCTATCCGAACTTCCCGGACTCGAGCTATGACCTCGCCTTCGGCGACCAGCCCGGCAGCATCGACGGTTTCGTCTACGACTACTTCACGACGCTGGGACAAGGGGCGGGCCAGGTGTTCGACCCCGATTCGCTGCGCTACGTCGCCGGCTCCAGCAAGCTGACCGAGCAGGTCAGCGGCGTCGTCACGCTGTTCGTTCCGATGAAGGACGGCGGCTACGCGAAGGTGCGCTACGACACGGCGACCGCCGACGTGATGCTGCGGCAGGTCGTCGACCCGAGCGGCGTAGTGCTGCCGAACGGCTACGGCAACGCACTGCAGTTCTACGGCAATCGCAGCTGGAACCTCGGCAGCAACGCGAACTGGGCGGTCGAGTCGTTCGAAGACTGGGCGGTCCGCAACGGCATCTCGGTGCTCGTGCTTAATTCGGGCTGGACCCAGGGCGGCAACGTCACCTGCAAAAGCCGCAGCGTCAACGAAGTGACCTGCACGATCCAGCCGAACTGACGACGCTCGGGCGCCCGGCGGCGATACGGGCGCGTCTCTCCGGGGCTCCCTCGCAACGAGGGAGCCCGCGTCGCCTCCGACGCGGATGCGCTGCTACCATGCGGCATCGTCGTCTTCCGGATACTGCCGTGCCCGCACGCCTCGCTCCCGATCAGTCCCGCGGCTATCTCATCGCAATCGGCGTGTTCGCCGGCCTCGACACCGAGCAGCGTCTCACGCGCCGGCTTCTTTCTACCTGTTCACAACGCGCACAAGTGTGCTTCCTCGTCGCCGGCGAGCTCGACATGCGCGCACTCGACGAAATCGAGAACGCGCTGCTCGCCCAGGGCGCGGGCGGCGTACGACGCGTGCACCTCGGCTCGCGCGCCGACGCGGAACGCACCGAGACGCTGGCCGCGATCGAGAATTCCGACCTGATCGTGCTCGCGACGATTCATCCGCTGAAACTCACGACACTCGTCGGCGGTACCAGCCTCGCCAAGCTGCTGCGCCGGCGCAACGCCGACGGCACGCCGATCGCAGGCCTCGGCGCCGGTGCCGCCGTACTCGCCGAACACATGCTCGCCTCCGGCGAATCCGGAGCGACGCCGCGCATGGGCGCGGTAACGCTCGCGCCGGGCCTCGGCCTCACGAATCGTGTCGTCATCGACCAGGGCGGCGCGGCGAGCGATCGCATCGGCCGCCTGCTCGGCGCACTCGCGCTGAATCCCTTCGCGCTCGGGCTCGGGCTCGACGCCGACACCGCAGCGTTCGTCGGCCCGGACAACGTGCTCGAAGTCGTCGGCCACGGCGGCATCACGCTCGTCGATCCCAGCGATGTCGGCCCGACCAACATCACCGAGGCCGGGCCGCAGGCGCCGATCTCGATCACGAACCTGCACCTGCACGTGCTCGTGCACGGCACGCGCTACGATCTCGATTTCCGCCGTCCGCTCTGAGCGGCGCCACGCCCCTGCCCCATCGCCGCGCCATGAATACTGCCGCCTATACGATTCGTCCGATCACCGAGGCCGACAACGCCGCCGTCGCCGCGATCATCCGCACGGTCATGCCCGAGTTCGGTGCGAACGGTCCGGGGTTCGCCATCCATGACGCCGAAGTCGACACGATGGCGCAGTCCTATGCGATTCCGCGCGCGGCGTATTTCGTCGTCGAACGCGACGGCGTCGTGCTCGGCGGAGGCGGCATCGCCGCACTGGCCGGCGGCGACGAAGACACCTGCGAACTGCGCAAGATGTATTTCCTGCCGGCATTGCGCGGCCTCGGTGCCGGTCACGCGCTCATCGCACGCTGCCTCGCGAAGGCGGGCGAGTTCGGCTACCGGCGCTGCTACCTCGAGACGCTGAGCGGCATGGACGCGGCTCAGGCGCTGTACCTGAAGAATGGCTTCGAGCGCATAGCCGGACCGCTCGGGGGGACCGGTCACTTCAGCTGCGACAAGTACTACCTGCGCGAACTCTGACCCGACGCGTCGCGGCCGCGGCCGCGGCGATCGCGATCGACGGGACTCGTCATGCGAACCGAAGCCTGAAGAGACCAAGTCTGCCTTGCGCTCCGGGGCGCGATTCGCGTGGTGAGCGAGCGGCGCGACGGCGACGATGGCTCGTCCGAGCCCGCGCGCCGCCGCTTCCGCGGCGACCGCATCGACGGCGAATGCCGTCCGGACCCTCCCCAGTCTGCCGCGAGCCGGCCACGTTACGGAGTCCGCCATGCCACGTAACACATCGACGGCGACGACGCCGCGCGAAAGCAACGACGCCGACGCAGGTCCCCAACATCGCGATCGTCTGCAACGACTCGCCGCAGCGTTCATGGCCCTCACTGTCGCCGCCGCAGCCGCGCAACCGGTCGAGATCGCCGGCGAACCCGAGCTGTTCGCCCGCGACATCGCGTCGACCGCGCATGCGGACATTCGCCTGAGCCTGAGCCCCGACGGCAACGACGCACTCTGGTTCAGCCGCCGCCGGCCCGGCGGTCCGGGCAGCTACGACATCTGGCATTCGCATCGCACTGCGTCGGGCTGGTCGACGGCAGAACCCGTGTCATTCAATTCGAGCGCGCGCGATTTCGATCCGGCCTATTCCGCCGATGGTCGCCACGCGTACTTTTGCTCGGACCGTGCCGGCGGCCTCGGCGGCAGCGATCTGTATCGCGTCGCCGTGACGGCAGACGGTTTCGGCGCCGTCGAGCCTCTCGGCAGCGCGGTCAACAGCACGTCCGACGAGTTCGCGCCGATGCTGTCGCCGGACGGAAACACGCTGCTGTTCTCGAGCGACCGCAGCGGCGGTGCCGGCGGACACGATCTCTACGTCAGCGAACGCCGCAACGACGGCTTCGCCGCGGCGCGAGCCCTGCCCGGCGCCCTCAACACGATCGCGCACGAGTTCGATGCGACGTTCGTCGCCGACGGCACGACCGTCGTGTTCGCACGCGCGCGCGACTTCGAGCAGGCGCGCGTGGATCTGTTCGTCGCCGCGCCGACTCGCGGTCGCTACGACGCGGGCACCGCGCTGCGCGGCCTCAACAGCGCCGACGGCGACACCTACGGCCCGATGCTCGACTGGTCGATGCGTGATCGACTGACGTTCTCCGCGCGACGCGATCCCGCGCGCGACATGGATCTGTATCTCGTGCGCTATCGCCTGAAACCCGCGGCCGGCGACGCCGCGCCGCGCTGATCTGCGGAGGCCTCATGACACAACCTCCCGTTCTCCTCATTGGCGGCGGCAAGACGGGCGCCCGTGTGCGTCGACGGCTGCGGGCACGCGGCATTCCCACGCGATCGGCGTCGCGCTCGACACCGATCGCATTCGATTGGCGACCGCCTGACGGTTGGGACGCCGCGCCGGAACGCGTCGAAAAGGCCTACATCACGCGCGAGCTGGTCCGACCAGCACTTCTGCGAAGGCTATCTGCGCGACCGCATTATCGCGGGCGAACTCGTCTTGCCGGCCGGCGATGTGCGCGAATCCTTCGTCGACGCCGAGGATATTGCCGAAGTCGCTGCGGCGGCGCTGATCGACGCGCGTCATGCGGAAAAACGCCACGAAGTCACCGGCCCGCGCTGACGTTCGCCGAAGCGATCGCCGACATCGCCGCGGCGATCGGCAGGTCCGTACGGTATCGCCGGATCCCCGTCGCCGAATTCGCGACACGACGGCGGGAACTGCAACTGCCCGACGACCTGGTTGCGCTATTGTGCGAGTTGTTCACTGTCGTACTCGACGGCCGCCATACGGCGATGGCATCGGGCGTGGAAACGGCGCTCGGCCGACCGCTGCGGGATTTCGCCGAGTTCGAGCATGAAGCCGTCTTGCGGGATGCCTGGAGACCATAGGAATGCGATCGTCCGCGACACTGATCCTGCTCTGGCTCGCCGCGATCGGCTGCGGCCTGATGGGCGGCGTCTACTTCGCCTTTTCCACGTTCGTCATGCGCGCGTTCGCGACACTCGATGCCGGCCAGGCCACGGCCGCGATGAATGCGATCAACGTCGCGATCCTGCGCTCGCCGTTCATGCCGCTGTTCTGGCTGACGACACTCGCGGCGCTGGCGCTCGCGCTGCTGGAACTGCCGGCCTGGCAGAGTCCGCCGGCACGCATCGCGATCGCGAGCGGCGTCGTCTATGTGCTCGGCATGTTCGTCTGCACGGTCGTGTTCAACGTGCCGCTGAACGACCAGCTCGCCGCCGCAGCCGGCGACGCGGCGACGTGGCAGCGCTACCTCCGGGAATGGACACGCTGGAATCACGTGCGCACGATCGCCTCGGTCGCGGCCTCCGCGGGCTGCGTCTGGGCACTGCTCGCGCGGCGCTGATGCCGGCCGCTGCACGGTTCCGTCAGAGCGGACGGCTGCGTCGCTGATTTACAATCGCGGCTTTGCGCCAGCCGGCGCCCCTGTCGGGAGCACTCATGGAACTGAATCAGGTCAAGGCCGTCATCACCGGCGGCGTGTCGGGCTTGGGCTTTGCGGTCGCGCAACACCTCGTCGCCCAGGGCGCCGCGGTGGCGCTGTTCGACGTCAACGACGACAAGGGCAGCGAGGCGGTCGCCGCACTCGGCGCAAAGGCGCATTTCTTCCGCACCGACGTGAGCAACGAAGACATGGTCGTCGCCAATCTCAAGGCGGCGCAGCAGGCGCTCGGCGGGCTCAACGTCGCGATCAATTGCGCCGGCATCCTCGGCGCAGGCCGCGTACTCGGCAAGGAAGCGCCGATGCCGCTGAAGACCTTCGCCAACACGGTCATGGTCAATCTCGTCGGTTCGTTCAACGTCGCCAAGGGCGCCGCGGATCTCATGCAGCACAATGCGCCCGGCGAAGACGGCGAGCGCGGCGTGATCGTGAACACGGCCTCGATCGCCGCGTTCGAGGGCCAGATCGGCCAGGCCGCCTATTCCGCGTCGAAAGGCGGCGTCGTCGGCATGACCCTGCCGATGGCGCGCGAGTTCTCGCGCATCGGCGTGCGCGTCATGACGGTCGCGCCGGGGGTGTTCCACACGCCGATGGTCGACGGCATGCCGGAGAACGTATACCAGTCTCTTTGTGCACAAGTCCCCTACCCGTCGCGCCTCGGCAAGCCCGAGGAGTTCGCCGCGACGGTCGCCTTCATCCTGCAGAACCGCTATCTCAACGGCGAGACCATCCGCGTCGACGGCGCAATCCGCCTGCAGCCGAAGTAAGGTCCGGACGAGCATCGGCAGCGCGGCTCCCGTGCCTCGCTGCCCGCCTCCGCGAGTGTGCCGAACGCTCGCAGCGCAAGCGCTCGGCCGCCCCCCCTGGCGCCAGGGGATCTTCATCCAGAACGCAATCCCGATTCCTCATAGATTCCGAGACGGCACCGGTCATGAAAGCCAGCGAAATCAAGAAAGGCAACGTCGTCGAGCACGACAACAAGGTCTACCAGATCCGCGACATCGAGCGCAGCTCGCCGCAGGGCCGCGGCGGCAACGTGACGTACCGTTTCAGCATGTACACCGTGCCCGGCGGGCACAAGCTCGATCTGAGCCTGCGCGCCGACGACGAACTGCGCGAGATCGAACTCTCGCGCCGGCAAGCGACGTTCTCCTACCGCGAAGGCGAGACCTTCGTGTTCATGGACGCGGAAGACTTCACCCAGTACATGCTCGACGCGAGCGCGCTCGGCGATGCTGCCGGCTTCATCACTGACGGCATGGAAAGCTGCTACGTGCAGCTCATCGAAGACCAGCCGGTCGCGGTGCAGCTGCCGCCGACGGTGACCTTGACCGTCGTCGACACCGCGCCGGAAATGAAGGGAGCGACCGCGACCAAGCGTCCGAAGCCCGCGAAGCTCGATACCGGCATCGAAATCCTCGTACCGGAATACATCGTCAACGGGTCGCGTATCCTCGTCAGCACCGTGACCGGCGAATACTCCGGTCGCGAATGAGCGATGCGTTCCGCGGCGAGGCCGCGCGGCGACACATCGTCCGCGGCCCGCTGCGCCGGTTCAGGCGCCGGAGCGCGCGCGCCACTTGCGCGCCATGCGCTGCAGCGATTCGTCGTACTCGGGCGAACCGATCATCGTGTCGATGTCGCGCCAGGCCAGCGCGAGCGATTCTTCGCTGACCGCGAATTGCTCGTCGCCGCAACATCGCACGACATAGCGCAGGTCGTAGTGCCAGTGCCCCGGCACGGCGCCGTGGTCAGGAATCCAGTGCCGGTCGAGATCGAAGATCTCGCGTTCTATCGCGAGATCGCGCAGGCCCGATTCCTCTTCCGCCTCACGCAACGCGACCGCGACGAGATCGGCGTCGCCGTCCGCATGGCCGCCGAGTTGCAGCCAGCGCTGCAGTTTCCGATGGTGCGTGAGCAGCACGCGCCGGCCGTCCGCGCTCACGAGCCAGGCCGCGCCGGTCAGATGGCCGATCGCGAGTTCGCGTTGCGCCGCATCGGCGTGATCGCGCATGAATGCGCGAAACTGCGCCACCGTTTCGCGTTCATCGGCATGACCGATGGCATACGCATCGATGTCGGTCAGCCAGTTTTGCTGCCATGCGGCCAGTTGCAGCGCAGTGTGATCGGCGGTTTCGCTCATCGGGGGCGCTTGCTGGCCTAGAGTGGGTCGCGTATTTTAGCGCGGTTTTGTCGCGCTCCATCTCGATGGCGCGAAAGCACGCCAGGCTTCGCAGGCAGGTTTGCTGCTGATGGCGCCGGGTCACAGTAAACATCGTGGGAGGGGATGCAATGATTTTCTGGCGCGTCAAACCGCTCGACCAGATTCTTGAAAACGCCGAGAAAAAGAGCCTCAAACGCCAGCTCGGCGCGCTGCAGCTGACCATGCTCGGCATCGGCGCGATCATCGGCACCGGTATTTTCGTACTGACCGCCGAAGCCGCGCAGAAAGCCGGCCCGGGCATGATGATCGCGTTCGTGATCGCCGCCGTCGTCTGCGGGCTCGCAGCGCTGGCCTACGCCGAGCTCTCCTCGATGGTGCCCGTCTCGGGCTCCGCCTACACCTATACGTATGCCGTACTCGGCGAAGCGCTGGCCTGGATCGTCGGCTGGGCGCTGGTGCTCGAATACGCTGTGGCTGCCGGCGCGGTCGCCGTGGGCTGGTCGGGCTACGTCAACGGCCTGTTGAATGCCGCGAACATGGGGCTGCCGGCAGCGCTGCAGACCGGACCGTACAGCGGCGGCACCTTCAATCTGCTGGCCTGCCTGATCTCGCTCGTGATCACGGGCCTGCTCATCATCGGCACGTCCAAGAGCGCCTGGGTCAACGCCGTACTCGTGTCCATCAAGATCACCGCACTGATCGCGTTCGTCGTGATCGCCGTGCCGGCCGCGCAGGCGCCCAACTTCGAACCGTTCATGCCGACCGGCTGGGGTACGCCCATGGGCGGCGTCGGCGTGCTCGGCGCCGCAGCGTCGATCTTCTTCGCCTACGTCGGCTTCGATGCCGTATCCACCGCAGCCGAGGAAACCAAGAATCCGAACCGCAACGTCCCGATCGGCCTGATCGGTTCGCTCGCGGTCTGCACCGTGTTCTATCTGCTCGTCGGTTACGGTGCGGTCGGCGCCGCCGGCGCGCAGCCGATGTACGACGCCGCCGGCAAGCTGCTCGAGCCGGGCAGCGAAGCGATGACCGCGGCCTGCGCAAACTCGATGGCACTGGTCTGCAGCAATGAACCGCTGGCTCACGTGCTGCGCTCTCTCGACCACAACACCGTCGCCTATCTCGTCGGCATGGCCGCGAGTCTTGCACTGCCGTCGGTCATCCTGATGATGATCTTTGGCCAGACCCGCATCTTCTTCGTGATGTCGCGCGACGGCCTGCTGCCGGAAATCTGTTCCCGCGTACATCCGAAGTTCCACACGCCGCACATCATCACGATGATCACGGGCGTTGCGGTCTCGCTGTTCGCGGCGATGTTCCCGGTCGGCCTCCTGGCAGACGTTTCCAACTCGGGCACGCTGTTCGCGTTCATCGCCGTCGCCTTCGGCGTCATGATCCTGCGCCAGACGCAGCCGGGGCGCGCGCGCCCGTTCCGCACGCCGCTGGTCTGGGTCGTCTGCCCGCTCGCGGTGATCGGCTGCCTGCTGCTGTTCGTGAACCTGTCGACCAAGGCACTGACCGTGTTCGCTGCCTGGACCGTGATCGGTCTGTTCATCTACTCGATGTACGGCCTGCGTCACAGCGACCTCGCCAAGAACGGAAAGTGAGTTTCGGACCCGGGGCCGGCTCTGCCGGCTCCGGGTCTTCCCGGCCTGCCGGGAACGCGGTTTCCTGCGCGATCAATGACTTGGGCATCGGCTCCTGCGCTGTTCGAGCGGCCAGAACGACATTTCGGCGAAGCCCTTTGCGCTCAACGACTTAGCGAGCTCTTTCGCAGTCGGGCCGCATTTGCTCACCGGCTATGCACAGTTTGCCCCCGGTCTCGAAAAATTCTTCAACTTGTTGACCATAGTGGATATTGTGACTCGCGCTCACAAGCAATCCACGGCTTATCCACAGCCCCTGGTTAGCCCGGCGGAACCTCAGCGGTTATGATCAAGGTCCGCGGGAAATACACTTGGCAGTGGGCCCCTCGGAATGCGGCTCGGATGCGTTCAGACGGGTTAGCTCCTCGGTCTGGACGCATCCGGGCAGCGACTTTCTCACCGGTTTCATCCCCTGTTCCCTCCCCTCTTTTCTTCGACAGACGTGCATGCCCGCAACGGCATGTCGACGTTTCCGGCCGTCATCACCGAACGCATGACGCTCGGTTATAGTGGCCGCCCGCCAGTTCGTCCGTATCCATGAGCGAATCGCAACTTCCCGACGCAGAACGTCTTGCGCTGTGCGCGCGTGAAATCGCCGATGCCGGCCGTGAACTCGGCGCACGCGGCTGGACCCCGGCAACGAGCAGCAACTTCTCGCGGCGCTACGACGACACGCATGCCGCCGTGACGATCTCGGGTCGCGACAAGGGCCGCCTCGGCGCCGACGACATCATGCTCGTCGATCTCGACGGCAACGCCGTCGGTACGGCGGCGCGTCCTTCGGCCGAAACCCTGCTGCACGTGCAGATGTACCGGCGCGATCCGACCATCGGCGCGGTGCTGCACACGCATTCGCACAACCAGACCGTCGCCTCCCGGCTGTACGCCGCGCAAGGACTGATCCGCTTCCGCGGTCTGGAACTGCAGAAAGCGATCACCGGCTATACCACGCACGAGAGCGAGCTCGACCTGCCGGTATTTCCGAACACTCAGGACATGCCCGAGCTCGTTGCACGGGTCGATGCCTGGCTCGACGCGGGCAAGCCGTTGCACGGTTACTTGATAGACGGCCACGGCATCTACACCTGGGGCCGTACGATGGCCGAAGCCAAGCGCCATCTCGAAGCTTTCGAATTCCTGCTCGCGGTGGAACTGGACCTGAGGAGATTGCGCGCATGAGCCGTCTACGAATCTTCGCGGAAGCGCAGCCCGCGCAGCCGCTGCTCGAAACCGACGATCACGCGCGCATCGCCGCCGAGCTCGGCACGGTCGGGGTGCGTTTCGAGCGCTGGGAAGCCGCCGCGGAAATCGCGCCGGGGGCTGCACCGGAGGCCGTGATCGAGGCGTATCGCCGCGACATCGACCGGCTGATGCAGAACGAGGGTTACCAGGCCGTCGACGTGATCAGTCTGAACGCCGATCACCCGGACAAGGCGCAATTGCGCCAGAAGTTCCTCAACGAACACACGCACTCCGAAGACGAAGTCCGCTTCTTCGTGGCCGGCCGCGGTCTGTTCACGCTGCACATCGCCGACAAGGTCTACGAGGTGCTTTGCGTGCAGGGCGACCTGATCGGCGTGCCCGACGGCACGCGCCACTGGTTCGACATGAGCGAGCAGCCGCACTTCGTCGCGATCCGCCTGTTCACGAACAAGGAAGGCTGGGTCGCGAACTTCACCGGCAGCGACATCGCCGCGCAGTTCCCGCGCCTGACCGCATGACCGCTTGCTTCGAGCACCGGCTGCGGCCGGCACTTCCGTTACCGAACGATCATCCGATGACCCGCGCGATCCTGACCGACATCGAAGGTACGACCAGTTCCATCAGCTTCGTCAAAGACGTGCTGTTTCCGTATGCGCGCGACCACATCGGCGAATTCGTCGCCGCACATGCGGACGAACCCGAGGTCGCACGCTGGCTCGATGCGACGGCGCGGGA
>CAMLSI010000050.1 GCA_946482585.1 uncultured Lysobacteraceae bacterium | reverse complement strand
ACAAGACCGAGCTCGAGAATTTCCTGCGCATGGAAAAGTGGATCTTCGACTCGCCCGACCAGGCCGGCGAAGCGTTCCGCCAGTTCGTCAAGGACTTCTACCAGGGCAACAAGCTGCTCAAGGGGGGCCTGCGCATCGGCGACAAGGAGGTGAGCCTGAAGAACCTGCGCGCACCGGTGCTCAATATCTTTGCCGAGCAGGATCACCTCGTGCCGCCGGCGGCGTCGCGCGCGCTCGCGGACGCGACCGGCAGCAAGGACTACTCGCAGATCGCGTTCAAGGGCGGCCATATCGGCATCTACGTGTCGGGCCGCGCGCAGCGCGAAGTGCCGCCGGCGATCCACGACTGGCTCGTCAAGCGCTCCTGAAAAAGCAGACGCCGGCGTGAGCCGGCGTCGCTGCGAATGCCGCGGCGTCGACCCGGATCAGGTCGACGAGTCGGTGCCGCCCCGCGCCTTGCGCCGGCTCTGCGCGGTGGTTTTTCGTGCGGTCTTCGCGGCCGCGCTTTTTTTCGCCGCCGGACGTGCGCCGGCGGATTTCTTCGCGGCAGCCTTCGCAGCCGGCGCCTTTTTGGCTGCGGACGCCTTCCGTGCCGGCTTTTTCGTCGTGCCGGCATCGGACTCCGCTGCTGCACGTGGTCTGCGTTTCGATGCCGTCGGCCGCGCCGCCGCGGCGTCGCCCGGCTCCGCTTCGTTCGTATCGACGTCGGGTACTTCCCAGCGCGCGAACGGATTCATCGCTTTCACTTTCGCCGTGACGCGCGCAATCGTGCCGAGCGCCTCCTTCGTGGCCGTGACCGACCATTCCCAGACGCGGCGTTCGTCGACGCCGGTGAACGCGCGGAACGCGTCGACGAGGCTGTCGGCCGGCGCTGCGCCCATCTTCGCGAACGCTTCGGCGCGGCGGCCGATCGCATAGGTCGTCGCGGCATTGCCGAGCGCGCTCGTGAGCACGCCGACCAGCGGTGCGACGCGGCCGAACACGGTTCCGCCGAGTTTGCTGCCGAAGCGGCCGAGGATGCGGCGGCCGATCGCATCGACACCGACGCTCGCGCCCGCGCCGAGCGCGCTGATCTGCGCGATCAGCGGTTTGCGCAGCGGCTCGGGCAGCGGCAGCTCGTACAGTGCGAGCGTGTCTTCGATGAGTTTTTCCTGGATCGCGCTGACCGCGGCGACGTCGGCCAGTTCGCCGAGCGTGAAGCGCAGCAGCACGCCCGCGCCGGGAATCGCACCGACCAGCGCCGACAGCGCGCCGACGCCGGCGGCCTTGATGCAGGCCGCGCGCAGCATGGCCTGGAAGCGCGCGTCGCGGTCATTTTCCAGCGCCGCGGGTGCGCGTTTGGTGGGAATCTCCGTGCTAGGCTTTCGCGATGCCATCTTCCACCTCGTCGTTTGCTGCACTCTGGCAGCTGATCCGTCATGCGCGCCCGTACCGCGCCCGTTTCATCGCCGCCAGCCTGTGTTCGGTGGCGAACAAATTGTTCGACGTCGCGCCCGAAATCCTCATCGGCGTCGCGATCGACGTCGTCGTACGCGGGCAGGCGTCGTTCGTCGCCGGCTTCGGCATCACCGACCCGCTGCAGCAAGTCTACCTGCTGGGCGCGCTCACTTTGGCAATCTGGGTTTTCGAATCGATCTTCGAATTCGCCTACCTCGTGCTCTGGCGCAACCTCGCCCAGGACCTGCAGCACGAGCTGCGCACGACCGCCTATGCCCACGTGCAGAACCTCGATCTCGCGTACTTCGAAGACCGCTCGTCGGGCGGCCTCGTCGCCGTGCTCAACGACGACGTGAACCAGCTCGAACGCTTTCTCAATGGCGGCGCGAGCGACCTGATCCAAGTGGTCGTGACCGTGCTCGCCTGCGGCGCGGTGTTCTTCGCGATTTCGCCGCAGATCGCCGTGCTCGCGTTCACGCCGATCCCGGTGATTCTCTGGGGCGCATTCTATTTCCAGCGCAAGGCCGGACCGCGCTACGACGTGGTGCGCGAAAAAGTGGCGGCGCTGTCGGGCAGGCTCGCGAACAATCTTGCCGGCATAGCGACCATCCGCAGCTTCGCCGCCGAACGGCGCGAACGCGAGCGACTCGCCGCGGAAAGCCAGGCTTACGTCGCGGCGAACCGCAGCGCGATCCGGCTGAGTTCGGCCTTCGTGCCGCTGATCCGCATGGCCATCCTGTTCGGCTTTCTCTGTACCTTCGTGCGCGGCGGACAGCTCGTGCTCGAAGGGCAGTTGCAGGCCGGCTTCTATGCCGTACTCGTTTTCCTGACCCAGCGCCTGCTCTGGCCGCTGACGCGGCTGGCCGACACGGTCGACCTGTTCGAACGCGCGATGGCGTCGACGCGACGCATCCTCGGCCTGCTCGCGACGCCGATCACGATCCGCGACAGCGACCAGACCCTGCCGGATCACCCGGCGCGCGGCGGCCTCGTCATCGAAGATCTGCATTTCGCCTACGCGAACGGAGCGGAGGTGCTGCGCGGCATCGATCTGGAGGTGCGCGCCGGGCAGACGCTCGCGCTCGTCGGTACGACCGGCGGCGGCAAGTCGTCGCTGATCAAGCTGCTGCTGCGCTTTTATGAACCCACGCGCGGACGCATACGCCTGGACGGCCGCGACCTCGCGAGCTATCCGCTGACCTGGCTGCGCAGCCAGTTCGGCTGGGTCGCGCAGGACGTGTTCCTGTTCGACGGCACGGTGCGCGAGAACATTGCCTACGGCCAGCCCGGCGCCGGCGAGTCGGACATCGTCGCGGCCGCCGTCGCGGCCGAAGCGCACGAATTCATCCTGCGGCTGCCGCAGGGCTACGACACGCGCGTGGGCGAGCGCGGCGTCAAGCTGTCCGGCGGCCAGCGCCAGCGTCTCTCGATCGCGCGTGCGCTGCTCAAGGACCCGCCGGTGCTGCTGCTCGACGAAGCCACGAGCGCCGTCGACAATGAAACCGAGGCCGCGATCCAGCGTTCGCTGGCGCGGCTCGCGCACCAGCGCACCGTCGTGGTCATCGCGCACCGCCTGTCGACCATCGTGCACGCCGACCAGATCGCCGTGCTCGACGACGGCCGCGTGGTCGAGAGCGGCACTCACGCCGAACTCATCGCGCGCAACGGCAGCTACGCAGCGCTGTGGCGCGTGCAGACCGGGGCGGCCGGCGCGTGACCGGTGGCGGGGTTGCGCAGGTCGCGGCCGTCCGCGGCTCGCGGCGACTTACGGGTTCTGCCTGTTGCGTTATCCTTGCGTGTTCGTCTCAACGAGTTCCGTTCCATGTCCGACCTGGATCGTCACGACACCATTCGCGCCGTGCACTGGCGCGGCGATCGCCTGAGTCTGCTTGACCAGCGCCGCCTGCCGTTCGAGGAAGTCTTCGTCGATTGCGCGACGGCGGCCGAGGTCGCCCAGGCGATCAAGGACCTCGTCGTGCGCGGCGCGCCGGCCATCGGCATCGCCGCGGCCTGGGGCGTCGTGCTGGCGGCGCAGAAAGAACCGGCGGCGTTCGATGAAGCCGTCCGCGCGCTGCGCGCGTCGCGCCCGACCGCTGTCAACCTGATGTGGGCGCTCGATCGCATGCAGGGCGTCGGCGGCGACGTCGACGCGCTGATCGCCGAGGCGCAGGCCATCCAGGACGAAGACCTCGCCGCGAATCGCCACATGGGCGAACTCGGCGCTGCCTTGCTCGACGGTGGCGGCGTACTGACCCACTGCAATACCGGTTCGCTCGCGACTGCGGGCTTCGGCACCGCGCTCGGCGTCATCCGCAGTGGCTACAGCGCCGGCCGTATCAGCCGGGTCTATGCCGGGGAAACGCGGCCGTGGCTGCAGGGCGCGCGTCTGACCATGTACGAGCTCGTGCGCGACGGCATTCCGGCGCAGCTCATCGCCGATTCGGCTGCGGCGCACCTGATGCGCTCGGGCGCGGTGCAATGGGTCATCGTCGGCGCCGACCGCATCGCCGCGAACGGCGACACCGCGAACAAGATCGGCTCTTACCAGCTCGCGATCGCGGCGCGTCACCACGGCGTCAAGTTCATGGTCGTCGCGCCGTCGTCGACGGTGGACATGGCCACGCCCGACGGCGCCGCGATCGAGATCGAACTGCGCGCCGCGGACGAATTGCTCGGCATCGGCGGCAAACGCACCGTCGTCGAGGGTGCCGAAGCCTGGAATCCCGTGTTCGACGTGACGCCTGCCTCGCTGATCGATGCGATCGTGACCGAGCGCGGCGTGATCGAACGTCCCGATCGCGGTGCGATGGAAAAACTGTTCGTGCCCGGCCATGGCTGATTCGTCGCCCATCGCGCGCGCGCGCCGCGTCGCCGTCCTGATTCCCTGCTACAACGAGGCGATCGCCATCGCCGCCGTCGTCGCCGATTTCCGCCGCGCGCTGCCCGACGCGGCGATCCACGTGTTCGACAACAATTCGCGCGACGGCACCGCGCAGGTCGCTGCCGAGGCCGGGGCGATCGTGCACAGTGTCAGACTGCAGGGCAAAGGCCACGTCGTGCGGCGCATGTTCGCCGACATCGAGGCCGACGCCTACGTCATGGTCGACGGCGACGACACCTACGATGCGGCGAGCGCGCCGGCGCTGGTCGCGCGGCTGTTCGCGGAAAATCTCGACATGGTCGTCGGCGTGCGCGAACCCATTCATGCCGACGTGCATCGCCCGGGGCACGCGTTCGGCAATCGCATGCTCACGGGTTTCCTGAGCCAGCTGTTCGGCCGCAACTGCTCCGACATCCTGTCCGGTTATCGCGTGTTCTCGCGCCGCTTCGCGAAATCGTTCCCGGTGCTGAGCCAGGGCTTCGAGATCGAGACCGAGCTGACCGTGCACGCGCTCGAACTCAAGATGGCCGTTGCCGAAGTCGGCACGCCGTTCAAGGAAAGGCCCGAGGGATCGCACAGCAAACTGTCGACCGTGCGCGACGGCATCCGCATCGTGGTGACGATGGTGCGTCTGTTCGGCGCGGAGCGGCCGCTCGCGTTCTATTCGGCGATCGCTACCGTGCTCGCGATCGTCGCGATCGCGCTGTCGGTGCCGCTGTTCGTGACCTACGCGGAAACCGGGCTCGTGCCGCGTTTCCCGACGGCGATCCTGTCGACGGGCCTGATACTGCTCGCGGCGCTGTCGTTCTTCGCCGGGCTGATCCTCGACACGGTCACGCGCGGCCGGCGCGAGCTCAAGATGCTGGCCTACCTCGGCCATCCGGCGCCGGAGTAGGGCGATGCCGCAGTTCCTGTTGTTCTGCATCGGCGGCGTGATCGGCTTCGTCGTCGATGCGGGCATTCTGCGGCTGCTCGTCAGCGGTCTGCAGATGAACGCCTATGCGGCGCGCCTCGTCTCGTTCCTCTGCGCGGCGACCGCGACCTGGCTCTGGAACCGTCACAACACGTTCCGCGGCACGCGCCGCTACGGGCTGTTCGGCGAATGGGCGCGCTATCTGCTCGCCATGAGCGGCGGCTTCGTCGTGAATTATGGGACGTATGCGCTGTTGTATGCCCTGTTGCCGCTGGTGCAGCGCTATCCCGAACTCGGCGTCGCCGCAGGTTCGGTCGCGGGGCTCGTCGTCAACTACGTGTCCTCGCGCTGGTGGATCTACCGCCGCGACGCGACCTGATCGCGACAGTCAGTTTTCGCGCGGCGCGGCGGCGCAATCCGCGTAGCCGGGGACGTCGAGCCCGAGCACGATGTCGCGCGTGACGTGCCAGGTACCGTCGGCGCTGCGCTCGGGTTCGACGACACCGTCGCCGCCGCGCCGCTCGCGCGATGTCGCGGCTTCGGTCAGCAAGGGATCGTCGCGGAAGTTCACGTCGTCGAGGTAGTACGTGCAGCGGCCGGGCTCGATCACGTGCACATGGACGTGTGCCGGAATCGCGCGGCCCCGATAGGCGGCCGGCCGTATCGTGTCGAAACCGAAACGACCCTCGGCGTCGCTGCGGGCCCAGCCGCGCAGCCGTCCGTGCTGCCTCGCCGGCGTGCCGCGCAGGGCGGAATCCTGCGGATACACGCCGCTCGCATCGGTGTGGTAGGCGTAGACGATGACGCCGGCGACCGGCTTCCCATTCGCGTCCAGTATGCGACCGCGCCATTGCAGCGCTTCGCCGGCTTCTTCCGGCGGCGCGATGCGCGCGATCGTCGCGATCGCCGCGACATCGGGCTTGCCGACGAAAACCGCATCGCAGCCTTCGCAGGGCAGGCCGACGATCCGCTCGGCGGCAACCGCGAGCGGCGACGCGATCATCAGGGCGAGTGTTGCGGCGATCCGAAACGTCGAGCGCATGACGGTGACTCCGGCGTAAGGGAAAGTACTCAGCTCAAGGCATCGTACGCACTTCGGCGGCGAGCGGCCGGCGCGAACGCGGCTCCGGCGCAGATCAGCGCCAGCGGCGCGAACGGATGGAGATAGCGGAACGACACGATGTGCGAGAACAGCAGCTGTCCCGCGACCAGCCCCAGCGCGGTCAGCGCGAGCAGCAATGCGGCGCTGCGCCGGCGCGGCCACACGCGCAGCGCGGCGACGAGTGCGAGCGGCGCGAGCGCGAACAGGCAGACGATGAGCCAGTTGCCGGCATGCTCGAAATAGCGAGCGGCGAGGTTGCGCCGCTCGTGCACGTGCGCGGCATCGTAGTTCAGCCGCTCGCGCAGCGCGGCCTGCATCGGCTCGCTGAGCGCGCGTTCGCCGAGATCGTCGGCCATGCGCGCTCCGGTTTCGCGTGCGCTGAAATAGTCCTGCGTCGTCGCCACGGCGAGACCGATGAAGCCCATCGGGTCGTCGCGCAGGGCGGCCGAGGCAATGTGCCTTGCATGGCGTTCGGTGTCGTCGCCGGCGGCGCGGCGCAGCACCGCGACGAGCCCGTCGTCGAGCCAGAGCTGCGCTTCGCGCGTGCGCGGATCGGCGAGAGGCGGGACCACGCTCGCGAGCAGCTGCGGCGAAAGTCCCTCGCGCTCCAGATGCTCCGGCTTGACCAGCGGCGCGACGAGGCCGAGCCGGAACGTACCACTGCTGTGCAGGTATTCCGGACGCCCCTGGAACATATAGCCGTAAAGCCGCTGATAGCCGTCGTGCACGAGCCATGTGGCGGCCAGCGCGACGACGAGATGCACGCCGACGCGGCGCCACGAGCGGCGCAGCCCCGGCTCGACGGCGGCGACCAGCGGCGGCAGCGCGGCGAAGCCGAGCACCACCGGCAACAGGCTCATGCGCAAGGAGACCGTCGCGATGCCGGCCAGCGCCATCGCGAGCAGCCACGGCCAGGCGTCGCGGCGCAGGTAGGCGAAACCGCAGCTCACCATCGCGACGAGGCAGAGCGTGCCGGCGCTTTCGGCCATGACCATGCGCTCGTAGAACAGCTGCGCGGGTTCGATCGCGACGAGTACGGCGATCAGCGCCGCGGCGCGGCGATCGACACCGAGATCGGTACCGGCGATGCGGGCGCACAGCAGCGCCGTCAGCACGCCGCAGAGCGATTGTGCGACCAGCAGGCCGACGAGTGCGCCGGGCCAGACCGCGGTATGGCGGACGAACAGGCCGTAGACGAAGGAGCGGTCCGGCGGAATCCAGCCGGTCAGCGCCGAATGCAGATAGCTTTCCGAATCGCCGAGAAAGAAACGCTGGGTCGGATCGACGAGGATCAGGCTCAGCTTGATCGCCACGAGCACGAGCGTCAGCAGAAGCCAATAGTGCGGCTGCGTCGTGCGGGCGGCGGTCGGGATCAGCAGCATCGAGTCGGGGCGTTCAGGGCTGGCGGGCGGTGCATGCTAAACGCTCGTGCGGAAAGCGCAAAGGCGTGATCGCGCAATGGTCGGCCCCGCGCGGGGCGCGGCCCGAATTGACTTGGATCAAGGCCCGTCCGATCCGGCCCACCTAGGCTTGCAGCCATTCCATCCATCTGCGAGTCCACCATGCGTACCGTTCTCTCCGCCGTTCTCCTGCTGGCTGCCGGCGTCGTTCACGCCAACGACTGCGTGATCGATCTCAAGGCCGACGACGCCATGAAGTTCGATCGCAGCGAAGTCACCGTCGCCGCCTCGTGCAAGACCATCGAGATCAAGCTGACCCATACCGGCAAGCTGCCGGTGGCGGCGATGGGCCACAACGTCGTGATCGCCGCGACGGCCGACCTGCAGCCGATCGCGCAGGACGGACAGAAGGCCGGCGCCGCCGCGAACTACGTCGCGGCCGGCGACAAGCGCGTGATCGCGCACACGCCGCTCGTCGGCGGTGGCGCGTCGACCTCGGCGTCGTTCGCCGGGTCCGCGCTCAAGGCCGGCGGCGACTACGTGTTCTTCTGCTCGTTCCCGGGCCACTGGGCGCTGATGAAGGGCAAGGTCATCGTCAAGTAAGCCCGCGCGGAGGCCGCCGCCGGTCTTCCGATTGCCGAAAAAATCGATCGACCGCGCACGCCGCGCGGTCCCGGCATGGCGCGGCCGGCATTCGCGCCGGTGGGGAGCCGCAATGAACGCTGCAACCGTGGACGAGCGCTACAACGACACCGTCGTGCGCCGATTCACCCTGATGACCGTGGTCTGGGGCATCGTCGGCATGGCCGTCGGCGTGCTGATCGCGGCACAACTGTATTGGCCGACCTTGACCGAAGGCATCAGCTGGCTCAGCTACGGCCGCCTGCGGCCGCTGCACACCAACGCGGTGATCTTCGCCTTCGGCGGCAGCGCGTTGATCGCGACGAGCTTCTACGTCGTGCAGCGCACCTGTCACGCGCGCCTGTTCTCCGACCGCCTCGCGAGCTTCGTGTTCTGGGGCTGGCAGGCGGTCATCGTCGCCGCTGCCGTGACCCTGCCGCTGGGGGTGACCCAGGGCAAGGAATACGCCGAGCTCGAATGGCCGATCGACATCCTGATCACCGCCGTCTGGGTCGCCTATGCGGTCGTGTTCTTCGGCACCATCGTGCGCCGGCGCGTCAAGCACATCTACGTCGCGAACTGGTTCTACGCGAGCTTCATCGTCGCCGTCGCGCTGCTGCACGTGGTCAACAATCTTGCGATGCCGGTGTCGTGGCTGAAGTCGTATTCGGTCTATACCGGCGCGGTCGACGCGATGGCGCAATGGTGGTACGGCCACAACGCGGTCGGGTTTTTCCTGACCGCGGGCTTTCTCGGCATGATGTATTACTTCGTGCCGAAGCAGGCCGGCCGTCCGGTCTATTCATACCGGCTTTCCATCGTCCACTTCTGGGCGCTGATCGCGGTCTACATGTGGGCCGGCCCGCATCACCTGCAGTACACGGCGCTGCCCGACTGGGCGCAGTCGCTCGGCATGGTGTTCTCGCTGATCCTGCTCGCGCCGTCCTGGGGCGGTGCGATCAACGGCGTCATGACGCTGTCGGGGGCGTGGCACAAGCTGCGCACCGACCCCATCATCAAATTCCTCGTCGTCGCGCTGTCGTTCTACATGATCGCGACGTTCGAGGGACCGATGATGTCGATCAAGACGGTCAACTCGCTGAGCCACTACACCGACTGGACCGTCGGCCACGTGCACGCCGGTGCGCTCGGCTGGGTCGCAATGATCTCGCTCGGTTCGGTCTACGTCATGTGGCCGCGCCTGCTCGGACTCCCGGCGATGCATTCGACCCGGCTGATCGATCTGCATTTCTGGATTCACACGATCGGTGTCGTTTTCTACATTGCTTCGATGTGGATCGCCGGCGTCATGCAGGGGCTCATGTGGCGCGCGACCAGCACCGACGGCACCCTGACCTACAGCTTCGTCGAATCGCTGGCCGCGACGTATCCGTACTACCTGATCCGCTTCGGCGGCGGCGTGCTCGTGCTGGCCGGCATGGGCGTCATGGCCTGGAACGTCTGGCTGACCTGGCGCGATGCGCGCAGCACGCAGGACATGGCCGTGCTGCCCGCGGTCGCCCATCACTGAGAGCACGCCATGAGCGAATACTTCCACGCGAAAGTCGAAAAAAACGTCGGTCTCATGGCCGTGCTCATCGCCGTCGCCATCAGCTTCGGCGGGCTCGCCGAGATCGTGCCGCTGATGTATCAGGCCGAGACCATTCAGCCGCTGCCCGGCGTCACGCCGTATCCGCCGCTGCAGCTTGCGGGGCGCGACGTCTACGTGCGCGAAGGCTGCTACAACTGCCATTCGCAGATGATCCGCACGCTGCGCTTCGAGACCGAACGCTACGGCCACTACTCGCTCGCGGGCGAGTCGGTCTACGACCGGCCGTTCCAGTGGGGCAGCAAGCGCACCGGCCCCGATCTCGCGCGCGTCGGCGGACGCTATTCCGACGACTGGCACCGCGTTCACCTGCTGAACCCGCGCGACGTGGTGCCGGAATCGAACATGCCCGCGTACGCCTGGCTCGCCGATGCGCCGCTCGATGCGGATGCGATGAAACAGAAACTCACGGCACTGCGCCGTCTCGGTGATCCGTACACCGACGCCGACGTCGACGGCGCCGCCGCCGCGCTCGCCGGCAAGACCGAACTCGACGCCGTCGTCGCCTATCTGCAAGGCCTCGGCCGGCACGCGCCGACGCGCGACACCGTCAACACTGCTTCCGGAGGTGCGCAATGAATGCAGGCAATCTGTCGGGAATCGCGACGGCCGTGCTGCTCGCGATCTTCGTCGGCGGCTGGATGTGGGCCTGGAGCGCACGGCGCCGGCAGGATTTCGAGGCCGCGTCGCGTCTGCCGCTGGATGACGAACCGCAGGAGCGCCGTCCATGAGCAGTTCGTGGTCGTGGTACGTCATCGCCCTCGTCGCACTGAATATCGTCGGCTGCGTCTGGCTGCTCTGGTTCACCGGCAAGCGCCGTGCGGGCGATCCGGCGCCCGAGCAGACCAGTCACTACTGGGACGGCGACATCACCGAATACAACAAGCCGATGCCGCGCTGGTGGATCGTGCTGTTCTATCTGACCATCGTGTTCAGTCTCGGCTATCTGCTGTACTACCCGGGACTCGGCGCCTGGCGCGGCACGAGCGGCTGGTCGTCGCAGCGCGAACACGATGCGCAACGCCGCGAGAACGAGGCCCGCGTCGCTGCGGCATTCGCACCGTATGCGGAAAAAGCCGTCGAGGAACTCGCGCGCGATCCGGCCGTGCGCAAGCTCGGCCAATCCTTGTTCGCGAATCACTGCGCCGCGTGTCATGGCGCCGATGCACGCGGTGCGCGCGGATTTCCGGATCTGACCGACGCGGCCTGGCACTGGGGCGGCGCGCCCGAAGACATTCTCACGACGATCCGTGACGGCCGTCAGGGCCTGATGCCGCCGCTCGCGGCCGCATTCGCAAACGACGCGGAGATCGACGAAACCGTCGCCTACGTGCGTTCGCTGTCGGGCCAGAGCGTCGATGCCGCACTCGCCGAGAAGGGCGCTGCGCGTTTCGCCGCGGTGTGCTCGGCCTGCCATGGTGCCGAAGGCAAGGGCAATACGCTGATGGGAGCGCCGGACCTCACCGACAGCTACTGGCTCTACGGCGGCGATGCGGCAACCGTGCGCGCAACCGTCACCGCCGGTCGCAACGGCCAGATGCCGGCACACGGCGATCTGCTCGGACCCGCGCGCACGCGCGTCGTCGCAGCCTGGGTCTACTGGCGTTCGCACGAGGCAGCCAAGCCATGAGACGTGCGCGCTCCACCGCCGCCGAATGCCCGCCGCGGCCGGCGCTGCAGCGCTGGGGCGCGATTCTCTGGCCGAGCTTCTTCTCCGCGGGCGTCTGCACGATGGTGTTCTTCGCGTTCGTCGATCCGCTGGAATGGCGCGACCTCACGTTCCCGGGCTGGGACATCGGGCGCGAATGGGGTTATACCTTGGGATTTTTCGCATTCTGGTCGGCGACCGCGAGTTCCAGCCTGTTCACCTGGTGGCTGCTGCGTCCGTCGGGCCGCTTCAATCGCGCGCGGGGACTGCGGTCGTGAGCCGCTCCATTCCGATCGCGCTCAAGGACGAGGCCCCTGCCGGTCTCTATCAGGCCGAACGCAAGGTCTATCCGCGCGAGATCCGCGGCCGCTATGACACCTGGCGGCGCATCGCGGTGGTCGTGCTGCTCGGCATGTACTACGCGTTTCCGTGGCTCCGCTGGGACGGCCGTCAGGCCGTGCTGTTCGATCTGCCGGCGCGCAAGTTCTACGTGTTCGGCCTCGCGCTGTGGCCACAGGACTTCATTTTTCTCGCGCTGCTGCTGATCATTGCCGGCGTCGCGCTGTTCTTCTTCACGGCCGTGGCCGGCCGGCTCTGGTGCGGCTACGCCTGTCCGCAGACGGTCTGGACCGAAGTGTTCCTCTGGATGGAGCGCTGGACCGAAGGCGATCGCGCGAAGCGCATGCGCCTGGACGCCGGTCCGTGGACGCGCGAGAAGTTCGCTCGCAAAGGTGCCAAGCATCTGCTCTGGCTCGTCTTCGCGTTGTGGACCGGCTTCACGTTCGTCGGCTTCTTCACACCCGTGCGCGACTTCGCGCTGCGACTGCCGGCAGGGGACTGGAGCGGCGCCGAAACGTTCTGGACCGTGTTCTACGCGTTCGCGACCTGGGGCAATGCCGGCGTTCTGCGCGAGCAGGTCTGCAAATACATGTGCCCGTACGCGCGCTTCCAGGGCGCGATGTTCGATCGCGATACCTTGATCATCGCCTACGACGCCCGTCGCGGCGAGCCGCGCGGATCGCGCAAGCGCGACGTGGCGAGCGTGCTCGAACGCGGCCGCGATCGGTTGTCGGCGGACGAGGCCGAGCGCTGGCTCGTGCAGGCGAATCGCCATGCGAGCGCGGCGCTGCGCGCGCTCGACGTCAGGCGCACGACTGCGGCGTACGACAAGGCCGCGCCAGCGCTCGCCACGCCGGCGCCGGCGGAACTCGGCGACTGTATCGACTGCACCTGGTGCGTGCAGGTTTGTCCGGTCGGCATCGATATCCGCAATGGCCTGCAGTACGAGTGCATCGCCTGTGGTGCCTGCATCGACGCCTGCGACCAGGTCATGGAAAAGATCGGTTATCCGCAGGGACTGATTCGTTACACGACGCAGAACGCGCTCGAGGACCGGCCGGCACGCGTGCTGCGTCCGCGCGTCTGGATCTACGGTCTCCTGCTCGCCGCGCTCGTGGTGGGCTGGGTCGTCGGCGTGACCCAGCGCGCGCCGCTGACCGCGGAAGTGCTGCGCGATCGCAACGCGCTGTATCGGGTCGCCGCCGGCGGCCGCATCGAGAATGCGTACAGCATCAAGATCGTCAACAAGCGGAATGTCGCGCGGCAGTTGCGCATACGCCTCGTCGGCACCGATGCGCTGCAACTGCTCGACACGGGCCTCGTCGACGTGGCACCCGAAAGTGTGCAGAGCACGGCCGTTACGGTCGTCGCTAGCGCCGGCACCGCGCAGGGCCGGCGCGTCGTCGAGTTCGTCGTCGAAGATGTCGCGCGCGGCGATGTGGCGAGCGTGCGCAGCGCCTTCTTCGGACCTGCGCCATGAGCGCGCGAACCGGGCCCGCGCCACGCGGCGCATGGCGCGAGCCCATGCTCTGGCTCGTCGCCGGTCTGCCGGCGGCTTCCGTCATCGCCGGTATCGTGCTCGTCGTCGCGATCGCACGCGGCAACCTCGATGCGCTCAGCACGGGTGTGCGCCGCACGGCGCAGATCCAGGCCGAAGACACGCGCGCCGACGAAGAAGCGCTGCGGCGCGGCTTGCGCGCGACGGCGCGGCGCGATACGTCGCGCAGCGGCCTCGTGCTGGAACTGCGCGGCGACGCGGGCGATGCGACGGCGTTGCGGCTGCGGCTGCTGCACCCGACATCGGCCGCACAGGACCGTGAGCTGCGGCTCGACCGCGTCGATGCGCAGCACTGGCGCTCGACGGAAATGCCGGCGACGACGAATGCCTGGCATCTGCGGGTGGAGCCGGCCGACGGTCGCTGGCGACTGGCGGGACGTCTCGATGCCGCTGCAGATCGCGCCACACTGGAACCGCTATGGCGGCGCTAGTCGCGAGCCTGCCCGCGGGGTGTTTCCATTGCGGCGAAGCGCTGCCGGCACCGGCACTGACGCTGGATGTGGACGGTGTTGCTCGCGCGTTCTGCTGCGACGGCTGCGCGGCCGCCGCGCGGTGGATACGCGATGCCGGTCTGGGCCAGTACTATCGATTGCGTCGTGACGACGCCGCGCGCGTCGATGCGGCAGCCGACGATTTCCAGGCCTGGATGGAGCCCGAGATTCTTGCGGAGCATGCCTGGGCGGTACCGGGCGGCATGGAAATCGTCCTGCTCGGCGGTGGGCTGCGCTGCGCGGCCTGCGCCTGGCTCGTCGACCAGGCGCTCGCGCGCGAATGCGGCGTGCTCGACGTGACCGCGAGCGCGGTGACCGGGCGCATCCGACTGCGCTGGGATCCGTCTGTAGTGGAATTGTCCACATTACTGAGTCGCCTTGCCGCTCTCGGCTTTGCGCCGACGCTGGCGACCGGAACGGCGCGCGAGGCCGCGCGCCGGCGCGAATGGCGCCGGGACGTGCTGCGGCTGGGGCTGGCCGGACTCGGCGCGATACAGGCGATGATGTTCGCCGAAGCGCTGTACCTCGACACGGCGGCGCAGATGCCCGTGGCCACGCGCGATTTTCTGCGCTGGATCACGCTGCTGGTTTCCACGCCGGTCGTGTTCGTCGCGGGCTGGCCGTTCCTCGCGGGACTGGCGCGCGGCCTGCGCGAGCGCAGTGCGAACATGGATGTGCTCGTCGGCGCGTCCATCCTGATCGCCTACTTCGCGAGCGTCGTCGAGACGGTGCGCGGAGGTACGCACGTATGGTTCGACGCGGCGGTGATGTTCGTGTTCCTGCTGCTCGCCGCGCGCCAGCTCGAACAGTGGGCGCGGCGCCGCGCGACCTTGCGCGCGGACACGCTCGCGCGGTTGCGGCCGGTGTTCGCGCAACGCGAAGGTGCGGACGGCCGCATCGAGCGCATCGCCGCGGCGCGGATCCGCGTCGGCGACGTGCTGTGCGTCAGTGCCGGCGAAACGGTGCCGGCCGACGGCGCGCTGCTCGATGAGCAGGCCGCTCTCGACGAAGCGATGTTGAGCGGCGAGGCCTTGCCGGTGACGCATCGCTGCGGCGACTCGATCGCGGCCGGCAGCATCTGCCGCGACCGTCCCTTGCGGTTGCGCGTGGAGCGCATCGGCGCGGACACGCGGCTCGCACAGCTCGTGCGCCTGGTCGAACAGGCGCAGACGCAGCGGCCGCGGCTCGCGCGCTTCGCCGACCGGATGGCGCGTCATTTCGTTCTGGCGTCGATCGTGGCGGCGTTGCTCGTGTTCGCTGCCTGGTCGTGGTTCGCGCCGCAGCGCGCGTTCGAGACATTGCTGGCGGTGCTCGTCATCAGTTGCCCGTGTGCGCTGTCGCTCGCGCTGCCGGCCGCGCTGGCCGCCGCTACCGATGCGCTCGCCCGGCGCGGTGTGCTCGTCGTGCGCGCCGACGCGCTGGAGAGGCTCGCTGCCGTCGATACGCTGCTGCTCGACAAGACCGGCACGCTGACCGACGCGAGCCTCGCGCTCGACGGCGTGCAGACCTTCGGCGGGCTGTCGCGCGAAGACGCGCTGGCCATGGCGGCGGCGCTGCAGGGCGGCGAGAGTCATCCGCTGGTAGCGGCGTTCCTGTCGGGCGTGCCGACAGCGACACGAAAGCAGGCCGCAACGCATCGCCATCTTCGTGCCGGACTCGGCGTCGAAGGCCGTATCGAAGGCCGCGACTATCGCCTCGGTCGCGCTGATTTCGCCGCGGCGCGCGACGACGACGGCGCGATCTGGCTCGGCGACGGTGCTGCGGCATTTGCGCGTTTCTCCATCAAGCAGCAATTGCGCGATGGTGCGGCCGAGGCCGTCGCCGCGTTGCAACGACTCGGCATCGTGCTCGAGATCTCCACCGGCGACGGCGCGCAGGCCGCCGGCGACGCCGCCCGGACGCTGGGCATCGTGCAATGGCGTGCGCGGCAGACGCCCGAGGACAAACTCGCGCGCGCCCGGGCGCTGCAGCGCGAAGGGCACGTCGTGGCGATGCTGGGCGACGGCATCAACGATGCGCCGGTGCTCGCCGGCGCGAGCGTGTCGTTCGCGTTCGCGGACGGCGCCGCGCTGACGCACCGGGCCGCCGATTTCGTGCTGACCGGCAGCGCGCTCTCGCGCATCGCGCAGAGCATCGCGCTGGCGCGGCGCATGCGCCGCATCGTGCGGCAGAACCTCGTCTGGGCCGCGGCGTACAACGCGTTCGCGTTGCCGTTCGCTGCGCTGGGCTGGATCGCGCCCGGACTCGCCGCGCTCGGCATGGCCGCTTCGTCGCTGCTGGTCGTGCTGAACGCCTTGCGTCTGACGCGGAGTTCGCCATGACGATACTGCTGTTGCTCGTACCGCTCAGCGTGGCGCTGCTCGGTGCAGCCATTGCGGCGTTCGTCTGGGCCGTGCGCCGCGGTCAGTTCGACGATCTCGACACGCCGGCGCTCGCGCCGCTCGCCGAGGACGCGGCGGCGCCGCGCGAACCCCATGCCGGTTGATGCGCTCGTCCTGGGCGCGGCCTTCCTGAGCGGACT
>CAMLSI010000049.1 GCA_946482585.1 uncultured Lysobacteraceae bacterium | reverse complement strand
CGATCCAGGCCGTGTACGTGCCCGCGGACGACCTGACCGACCCGTCGCCGGCGACGACCTTCGCGCATCTCGACGCGACCGTCGTGCTCTCGCGCAACATCGCGTCGCTCGGCATCTACCCGGCCGTGGATCCGCTCGATTCGACGAGCCGCCAGCTCGACCCGAACGTGATCGGCAGCGACCACTACGAAGTCGCGCGCAAGGTCCAGGGTACGCTGCAGCGCTACAAGGAACTCAAGGACATCATCGCGATCCTCGGCATGGACGAGCTCAGCGAAGAAGACAAGCAGGTCGTCGCCCGCGCGCGCAAGTGCGAGCGCTTCTTCTCGCAGCCGTTCCATGTCGCCGAAGTGTTCACGGGCTCGCCGGGCAAGTACGTTTCCCTGAAGGAAACCATCCGCGGCTTCAAGATGATCGTCGACGGCGAATGCGACCACCTGCCGGAGCAGGCGTTCTACATGGTCGGCGGCATCGACGAAGTGATCGAGAAGGCCAAGAAGATGGCCGAAAAGGCCTGATCCGAGGTCGCGATAGACAACGGTACCGCGCCGCCGCGGCAATGCGGCGGCGCGATCCAGCGAGGCACACATGACTAGCACCATCCGTTGCGACATCGTCAGCGCCGAGGAAGAAATCTTCCACGGTGCCGCACAGATGATCGTGGCCACCGGCGAAATGGGCGAACTCGGCATCGCGCCGCGCCATGCGCCGCTGATCACGCGTCTGAAGCCCGGCCAGGTCCGCGTGATCCTGGAAAACGGTGACGAGCAGTTCTTCTACGTTTCGGGCGGCATTCTCGAAGTGCAGCCGCAGGTCGTCACCGTGCTGGCCGACACCGCGATCCGCGCGAAGGATCTCGACGAAGCCGCGGCGAACAAGGCCAAGGAAGCCGCCGAACGCGCACTCGCCAACCGCACCGATGCGCTCGAAATCGCCCAGGCCCAGGCGCAGCTCGCACAGGCCATGGCGCAGTTGCAGGCGCTCGAACGCCTGCGCAAGGCGCTCAAGCACTGATCCATCGCCGGTCGCGCGGCTCTGCTCATGAACGCCGCGCACCGAAAGCACCGCTTTGCATCACTCCACGCCGGCCTCGTGCCGGCGTTTTTTATGGGACGACGATGCGCCGCCGCTGACCCTGATCGGCGCGATATTCCGTCAGGCATCCATGCCATGCCGCCGTCGCGGCAGACAGGTATACCCGAAGGCCACTGCCCCATGCGCAACGCTCTCCCCACCGTCTTGCTGCTGTGCCTTGCGAGCGCTTCCGCCTCGAACGCCGCCATCGTCAGCGGCCGCGTCCTCGAGCGAGCGACGCAGGCGCCGATCGGCGGGGCCGATGTCGAGATCTACTATCCCGGCATCCTCGGATTTCCTTCGCTTCTGAAGCGCACGACGACCGGATCCGACGGCCGCTACAGCGTGTCCGTCGACTACAGCGGCCCGATCGGCGCCATCGCCCGCGCCGACGGCCACGCGGCGCGCACACACGGCGGGTTGCCCTGTACCGACAGCCCCGACTGCATCAGCCGCGGCGCACTGCTCCCGCTCGATGACGCAGGCGCGAGCGCCGACTTCGCGCTGGGCCGGGAAGCGCGCATCGTCGGCCGGATTCGGGACGGCGGCAGCGAAAAGCCGCCGTATACCGCGTGGATGACATTGCGGCACGCGGACTCGAGCGAAACGGGCCTGGTCGACTTGGTGAACGCCGATGCTGAAGGCCGCTTCACGCTCCGTCAGCTGCACCCGGGCGACTACACCCTCCACGTCTGGGGCACCTTCGTCCCGCCGGGCGCCTATCCCGTCGACTTCCTCGACTACGTCTGGCCCGGGCTCCATTGCGACGACGTCCAGATCCGCTGCGATGGCTTGACGCCCGGCTACCTCTCGGTCGCCGAGGGCGATGTCGTCCAGATCGATGTGGCGCTGCGGCGCGGCAGCTATTTCCGCACGCGCGTCATCAGCAACGGCAACGGCCTTCCGACGACGCACGTCACGGACGTGCTGCCGACAACACCGAACAGCTACGGCATCCAAGGCCACGAACCGGGCGACACCGGCTACGCGCTGGTCGGCCCGCTGCTGCCCGGCAATGTCCACGTAGTGATCCAACCGGCTTACGCCGAAGCGTATCCGCGCATGATCTACCCGGATCGTCCTTGTGCCGCCGCCGGCTGCGACATGACCGGCGCGGCCGTCGTCGAAGTTCCCGCCGCCGATGGCGTCCACACACTCGACGACGTCCACGTCGATCCGCTGCGCACGATTCGCGGCCGCGTGACCGCGAGCGATGGCGAGCCCATTGCCGGACTCCGCGTCGATGCAGGCACCATCGGCGCGCCGGCCCACCACGCCTGGGGATTCCGCTCGACCGCGAATACGCTGACGAACGCCGACGGCGAATACCGGCTCGAAGGATTCGCCGGCACCGAGGTCGTCGTGCGCACGCGCCAGAACGGTCTCGGCTGGCTCGACAAGGCTTGGCAGAACGAAGACTGCGATGCGGCCAACCTGTTCTGCCAGAGCACTGCGACCGAACCGGACTTGCTCGCATTCGCGCAGCAGCCGCATCCGGCCGGCATCGACTTCGTGCTGCAGCGCGGCGCTTCGCTGCGCGGCCGTGTCGTCGAAGCGAGCACGAACCGTCCGCTCGCCAACCACGCCGTCGCCGTCGTGCCGCTGGAAGTCCTTCGTGTCGGCAAACCCGTATACACGGATACGAATGGCGAATTCCGCATCGACGGCCTCACTGCGCACGACTATTTCCTGTTCGCCTCGCCGGAATACGTCTACGGCAACACGCACGGCATCCTGTATCCCGACCAGCCCTGCACGATGTCCGTGCTGCCGAACGGAACCAATACCTGCTTTCCCACGACGCAGGCCCCGCTGCAACTGGCCGCAGGCGCCGTCATCGCCGACCTGACCATCGTCGTACCGCGCGCCGACGCCCTGTTTGCCGACAGATTCGGCGGCTGATACCGGCGCGCGCGACACCGCACGCACTCCTTCCGTCGGTTTTTCTTGCACGCGAATTAACCGCTTCTTTGCCAACGCCTGCTGCATGAACTTCACCGCGCGCGACGCGGTCAGTTTTCGCCGCTCACCGCAGTCGCCGAAAAATTACTTTGATACCGTTTCCACAAGTTCGGATCTCCCGAACACTGGGGGATGGTGCGCGCGACTGCGTCTCCGGAGCGCATCCACACGAGGGAATCGTCCCATGCGCAGTCTGCTCGCTTTCGCCTTGTCGCTCGCCGCCGTCGCGGCACCCGTTCACGCCGCCGTCGTCCAGGGTCAGGTCGTCGAGGCCGGCACCAACGTACCCATCGCCGGTGCGACCGTTTCACTCGTAGCGCCCGGCTTCTTCTTCCTGCCCTTCGTCGTCGCGTCCGCGCAGACCGGCGCCGACGGCCAGTACACGATCGAGACCGACGCCGTGGCAGTGCCGATCGCTGTCGTCGCCACCGCGTCCGGCTTCGCCGCGCGCACGCACGTCGGCGAGCGCTGCCCGGCCGAGCCGATCTTCTGCTACCAGGCAGCCACGCGAGTCATGCTGTCGAATGCGACGCCGCTGACCGCCGGATTCACCCTCGGGCGCGCCGCCCGCATTCGCGGCGTGCTGCGCGATCGCGAGACCGGCGCGGCGCCGGCGCCCGACGCCTACGTACAGATCCGGCATGTCGGCACGCCGGCGCTCGACCATCTCGGCGACGTGACGAGCGCAGGCGCCGACGGCAGCTTCGAATTCGTCGACCTGCACGGCGGAAACTACGAGTTCCGCGCGTCCGCGTCGGTCGCGAACGCCGGCGATCGGCGCTATCTCGCCTACGCCTGGCCGGACCTGCATTGCGACGACGTACAGGTGCCGTGTGCCGGGCTCGCGACGCAGCCCCTCGTCGTCGCCGACGGCGCGCTGCTCGACGACATCGACGTCGCGCTGCGGACTGGCGCCTACGTGCGCGTGCGCATGATCAGCGACGGCAATGGCCGCTGGATCGAGCACGCCGCGACCGCGAGCGCCGCGTCCGACACGTCGCATCACGTCGACGGCCAAACCGGAGCCGACGGCTATTCGGCGACGGGTCCGCTGCTGCCCGGGTCGATCAAGGTCCACGTGCGGCCGTATTCGGATCTCGCCTATCCGGCGAAGATCTATCCGAACCTGCCCTGCGACACGAATCCCTGCGATCTCGGCGGCGCGCCGACGATCGACATCGCCGCCGGCGCGACGGTCACGCTCGACGACGTGCACGTCGCGCCGCTGCGTACCGTCGGCGGCCGCGTCACCGATCGCGCGACCGGACTGCCCGTCGCCCATGCGACCGTCGCAGCCGGAACGCTGCTGCCGCCGACGTTCGGCCTCTGGGGACTCGTCGCCGAGGCGACGGCACAGACCGATGCCGACGGCCGCTACCTGCTCGAAGGCTTCGGCAGCGAAGAGGTCGCGCTGTTCACGCGTCAGGCGGACGCCGGCTGGATCGATCGCGCCTGGCAGGACATCGAATGCGGCGGCGCGAACCGCTTCTGCAATGACGAAGCCACCGCGTTCACGATGCCCGATTTCTTCGCGCAGCCACACCGGACCAACATCGACTTCGCGATCGCGCGCGGCGCGACGCTGAGCGGTCGCGTGGTCTTTGCGGGCAGCGGCGCGCCGGCCGCGAACTATGCCGTCGCGGCCGCGCCGGCTTCTCACGGTCTGGTCGGCAAGCCCGTGTTCACCGACGCGCAAGGCCATTTCTCGGTCGGCGGACTCACCGCGGAAAGCTACTACCTGTTCGCGTCGCCGCAGCCCGCCTTCGCAAACACGCTGGGCACGGTCTGGCCGAGCCGGCCCTGCACGATCGAATGGATCACGGCGCCGCTCGACTGCGCGCCGCCGGCGAGCCATCAGCTGACACCCACGGCCGGCGGCAGCATCGACAATCTGGTCATCGTCGTGCCCGACAGCGACACGATCTTCCGCGACCGCTTCGAACCGTAGCGGTTTCAGCGCGCCGCGGCGCGGTACGCCGCAAGCACTTCGTCGCAGCGGCCGATCATGATGCTGCGGCCATGCTCCATCCAGAGCACGCTGTCGCAGAGGTCCGCGATCTTGTCCTCGTCATGACTGACGAGGACGACGGTCGTGCCCGCATGGATGCGTTCATGGATCGCCAGCGAGGACTTGCGCTGGAACTCCGCATCGCCGACCGCGAGCAATTCGTCGAGCAGCAGCACGTCCGGCTGCACCTGCAGCGCGACCGAGAAGCCGAGCCGCAGCACCATGCCGTTGGAGTAGCTCGCGACGGGCTGCTCGAAAAAGTCGCCGAGTTCGGCATAGTCGTGGATCGCGCCGAGTCGCGCATCGATCTCGCGCCGGCGCAGACCGAGGCGCAGGCCGCAGAGGATGGCGTTGTCGCGGCCGGACAGGTGCGGCACGAGACCGAGCGACAGCGACAGCAGCTGACAGCTCGCGTCGCTGCGTGCGACGTTTCCGCGATCGGGCGCGAGGATGCCGGCGAGCACGCGCAACAGGGTGCTCTTGCCCGCACCGTTGCGGCCTACGACACCGAGCCGCTGGCCGCGGCGCAATTCGAGGCTGACGTCCTGCAATGCCCAATACGGCTCGGCGCGCAGGCGCCGTTGCACGCCGAACGCGACGCCGACCTTGTCGAGGCGGATCACCGCGTCCGTCACGCTGCCATCTTCGGATAGCGCGGCGCCAGCCGCTGCACCGTCGCGACGCCCAGCGCCGCGAGCCCGACCGCGATCGTCGCGACGCGCAGAACGACCGGCCAGTGCGGCCAGCGGCCATGCAGCAACACCTCGCGCAACGCATCGAGGAGCAGCAGCACCGGATTCCACGCGAGCCATTCCGCGTACGGCGCCGGCACGCGCTCGAGCGCGAACACCACGCCCGACAGGAACATCAGCACGGAAAGCACCTGTTCGACGACGAAGCGAAGATCGGGCAACAGCGGCATGAGCGCGGCGAGCAGCAGTCCGCCGCCGACCGCGCAGAGCGCGACGCAGAACAGCAGCAGCGGCAGGCTCAGATACGCCGCATTCGGCGCATAGCCGGCGCACCAGAGCACGACGAGCAGCAGGCCGAATACGGCAACGAACTTTATCGCGTCTGCCAACAAGTGGACGAGTGGAAAAACCAGTACGGGAACGCGCACCTGGTGGATCAGCGCGAGATTGAGCCAGATCGCCTGCCCCGCGTGCACGACGCTCGACTTGAACCACTGCCAGACCACGAGGCCGATCAGCAGGAACGGCAAGTAGTCCGGTCCGCCGGTGCCCAGGATGCGGTCGAACACGAGCCAGAACGCAGCCATCATCAGCGCCGGTTCCACCAGCCACCAAACGAAGCCGAGATAGCTGCGCGCACGCTCGGCGCGGAGCTCCGCATAGGTGCTGAACCAGACGAGTTCGAAGAAATGCAGACGCATGCGCGGCTCACCCCACGAGGCGGCGCGAGCATAGCCGATCCGCTATGCTGGCGCGCCCCGGCCGGGGCAGTGTCGCGGAGCCAGGCAGCTCGTGATCTTCTTCACCATCGTCTCGCGCAACTACCTCGCGTATGCGCTGACCCTGATGCAGTCGCTCGCCGCGCACCACCCCGACAGCCGGCGCTATGTCGCACTGGCCGATCGCGCCGACGACGACCCCGACCTCGGCAATCCCCTGTTCGAACTCGTCCGCATCGACGAACTGGATCTGCCGGACTTCGACGCATTCGTGTTCCGCTACGACATTCTCGAGCTCAACACCGCGATCAAACCCTACGTGTTCCGGCGTCTGCGCGCGCGCCACCCGGGCGAGGCCGTGGTCTACCTCGACGCCGACATCGTCGTCATCGCGCCGCTGCAGGCAGCGGCAGCGCTGCTCGCCGACGGCGCGCTCGCCGTACTGACGCCGCACCTCAACGCGCCGACCACCGACGATCGCCATCCGGGCGAGCTCGCCATCCTTCGCAGCGGCACCTACAACCTTGGCTTCGTCGCGATCGGCGCGCACGAACACGCCGCGCAGCTCGTCGACTGGTGGGCCGACAAGCTCGAATTCGGCTGCATCGCCGATCCGGCCGCCGGGTTGTTCACTGACCAGAAGTGGATGGATCTCGTGCCGGGCCTGTTTCCGGACGTGCGCATCCTGCGCGACGACGGCTACAACCTCGCTTACTGGAATCTCGCGCAACGCCAGGTCGGTCGCGACGGCGAGCGCTGGACCGCGAATGGGAGCGACCTCGTGTTCGTGCATTTCAGCGGCATCGACGTCGATCGGCCGCCGCTGTTCTCGCGCCATCAGGATCGCTACCGGCGCAGCAATCTCGGTGCGCTCGAACCGCTGTACGCGGACTATCTCGAACGGCTCGCCGCGAACGACCATGCACGCCATCGGGCGAAACCCTACGCGTTCGGCGCCTTTCCCGACGGCGAGCCGGTGACGCGCCCGCTGCGCGCGGTCTACCGGCAGTATTTCGACAAAGGATGCGCCGAGGCGGAACTGCGGCCCTGGCAGATGCGCCGCGAGCGTTACGACCTGCCCTGCGACGAGTTCGCGTCGCGTGCCGACGCGCCGATCACGCGCCTCATGCTCGCGGCCTGGCGTCTGCGCCCCGACCTGCATGCCGCGTTCGATCTCGGCGAACGCGAAGGCCGCGAGGGTTTCATCCGCTGGTATCTGCGTTCCGCCGCGCGCGAGTTCGGCATACCCGAGCGGCACATCGAGCCCGTGCGCGCCGCCTTCAGCCGCGGCGACGCCGCTGCGCCGCAGTGGGATACGACCGGGCGCGTGCACATCGGCGGCGCCTGGCCGCGCCTGAGTGCGGCCGGCCTCGCGCTGATCGACTGGAGCTGCCGGCAGCGCTGGGCGCTCGCGCTGTACCGCCGCGTGCCCGCGCGCTGGCGGCATCGCCTGCGCCGCGGCCTCGAGCGCGCCGCGTTCGTGCCGGCAGCGCCCGAAACGCCGTCGTCGCCGCAGCCCGTCGCGGCGCCGCGTGCGCGCGACGGACTCAACCTCGTCGGCTATGCGCGCGGCGAATTCGGCGTCGCCGAGATCCTGCGCAACTTCGCCGGCGTGCTGCGCCATGCGGGCCTGCCGTTCGGCGTGCGCAACGTCGAGATCGGCGTCGCGAGCCGGCAGAACGACCGCCGCCTCGACCCCGATTTCGACGACACGCTGCCGCAGGACGTCACGCTGTTCTGCATCAATGCCGACCAGATGCCGGTCGTGCGCGAACACCTCGGCGCATCGGCCTTCGCCGGCCGCTACAACATCGGCTGCTGGTTCTGGGAGCTCGAACGTTTCCCGCCGCGCTGGCACGGCGCGTTCGCGCTCGTCGACGAGATCTGGGTGCTGTCGGATTTCGTGCGCGACGCGATCGCCGCCTGTACCGACAAGCCGGTCCGCGTGATACCGCTCGCGCTGCAGCTGCCGACGCAACGGCCCGCGCTGCCGCGGCAGGCGCTGGGGCTGCCCGACGACGCATTCGTCGTGCTCGCGAGTTTCGATTTCAATTCGTGGATGACGCGCAAGAATCCGCAGGCGGCGATCGCCGCCTTCCGCGCCGCGTTTCCGCCCGAACGCCGCGACGTGCGCCTGCTGCTCAAGACCATCAACGGCCAGCGTCTGCCTGCGGCGCTGCGCGCCTTGCGCGAGGCCGCAGCCGGCGACGACCGCATCGAAGTCCGCGACGGTTTCCTCGATCGCGACGGCATGTGGGCGCTGCAGGCGGCCTGCGACGCGTACCTCTCGCTGCATCGCTCGGAAGGCTTCGGCCTCGGCCTCGCCGAATGCATGGCGCTCGGCCGCCCGGTCGTCGCCACGGCGTATTCGGGCAACCTCCAGTTCATGGACGCGACGAACAGCGGCCTCGTGCCGTACCGCCTCGTGCCGGTCGCCGAAGGCGACTATCCCGACTGGCGCGACCAGCGGTGGGCAGAGCCCGACGTCGATGCCGCCGCGGAACTGCTGCGCCGGCTCGCCGACGATCCGGCCGAGGCGCACCGCCTCGGCCGGGCCGCACGCGATTCGCTGCAGCACCGCTTCAGCGCCGACGCCAGCGCCGCCGCGATCCGGACGCGCCTGCAGCAAATCCGCGCGGCCGGCCTGCGATAATCGCGGCGCCCCGACTCGAAGACAGCTCATGACCGCACCGCTGCACGTCATCGTCCTCGCCGCCGGCGAGGGCAAACGCATGAAGTCCGCCCGTTCCAAGGTGCTGCTGCCGCTGGCCGGCCGACCCCTGCTCACCCACGTCATCGACAGCGCGCGGGCGCTCGCGCCGGCGGCGATCCACGTGGTCTACGGTCATCGCGGCGACCAGGTGCAGGCCGCCTTCGCCGACGCGACCGATCTGCAGTGGGTGCTCCAGGCCGAGCAGCAGGGCACCGGCCATGCGGTCCGGCTCGCGCTGCCGGCGATTCCCGACGAAGCCCGCGTGCTGGTGCTCTACGGCGACGTACCGCTGATCACGACGGCGACCCTGCGCCCGCTCGCGCAGTCGGGCGCGAGTCTCGCCGTGCTCGCCGCCGAACTCATCGACCCGACCGGCTACGGCCGCGTCGTGCGCGACGGACTCGGGCACGTGCGCGCGATCGTCGAGGAAAAAGACGCGAGCCACGAACAGCGCGCGATCGCCCTCGTGAACACCGGCATCGTCGCGGCGTCCGCCGCACGGCTGCGCCAGTGGCTCGCGCGTGTCGGCAACGAGAACGCGCAGCGCGAGTACTACCTGACCGACGTATTCGCGCTCGCCGCGGCCGACGGCGAAGCCGCCGCGTGCGCGGTCTGCACCGACGCGCAGGAAGCCTTCGGCGCGAACGATCCCTGGCAGCTCGCCGAACTGGAGCGCCACTACCAGCGGCGCCAGGCACGCGCGCTCTGCGCCGCCGGCGTGCGCCTCGCCGATCCCGCGCGCTTCGACCTGCGCGGCAGCGTCACGCTCGGCCGCGACATCGACGTCGACGTCGACGTGATCTTCGAAGGCAACGTGCAGCTCGGCGACGAGGTCAGCATCGGCCCGTTCTGCCGCATCAAGGATTCGACGCTGGCCGCGGGCACGCGCGTGCACGCGCACTGCGACCTCGACGGCATCGTCACCCACGGCCCTTGCCTGATCGGGCCGTTCGCGCGCCTGCGCCCCGGCACCGAACTCGCCGCCGGCGTGCACGTCGGCAACTTCGTCGAAACCAAGAAGGCCGTGCTCGGCAGCGGCAGCAAGGCCAATCATCTGACCTACCTCGGCGACGCCGTCGTCGGCGCCGGCGTCAACGTCGGCGCAGGAACCATCACCTGCAACTACGACGGCGTGAACAAGTCGACGACGACGATCGGCGACGGCGCCTTCATCGGCTCCAACAGTTCGCTGGTCGCGCCCGTGACCATAGGGGCGAATGCGACCATCGCTGCGGGCTCGGTCATCACCAAGGACGCGCCCGAGGGCGAACTCACAATCGCGCGCGCGCGCCAGCTGAGCCTGCCCGGCTGGCAGCGGCCGCGGAAGAAATCCCGATAGCACCGCCACGCCATGACCGACACCGCCGTACCCGATTTCTTCGAGCGCTTTCCCATGCAGCGCGTGCGCAGCGACGCGCTCGACAGCGTGCTCGCCGACGGCAGTGCGGCGCTCGACGTGCTGTTTCTCTGGGGTCGCGACTGCCCGAACTGCGACATCGCCAAGCGCGCGATCCTCGCCCAGCCGCGGCGCATGATCTGGTCCGGCGTGCGCTGGCTGCACGACAACGTCTATGAGGACGCCGCAATGGCCACCCGCTTCGGCCTGCACGGCATCCCGACGTTCTTCGTGTTCCGCCACGGCAAGCGTCTCGGCCGCATCACGAGCTGGCCCGGCATCGATGCGTTCCGCACGGCGATCGAGGACCTGCTGAGCCGCCCGGTGGACTGAGGCGCCGCAGCCGGACCGCGGCCCGAACTGCGACGCAGCCCACACGTCGCGCGACGATCAGTTCCGCCGCGCCTGCGACCTGCGCGACGTTGCGGGCCGCGGCGGCGCGCTACCATTGCCTCGCCATGCTAGCGACCACCGACATCACCGCGCTGCTCGCCCAGGCCCGCAACGGCGACGAGCGAGCCGTCGACCATCTGCTGCCGCAGGTCTACGAGCGTCTGCGCCAGCTCGCCCATCGCTATCTGTCGGGCAACCAACACCAGACCCTGAGCACGACCGCGCTCGTGCATGAAGCCTATCTGAGCCTCGTGAACCAGCGCGACGCGGTCTGGCAGGATCGCGCGCATTTCCTCGGCTACGCCGCGACCGCGATGCGCCACATCCTGGTCGACCACGCGCGACGCAAGTCGGCACAGAAGCGCGGCGGCGGCCAGCTCGCGCTCGACTGGCAGTCGGCCGACATCCCGATCGACTGCATCGCCGACGAGATGGTCGCGCTCGACGCGGCGCTCGCCGGCCTCGGCGCGCTCGACGGCCGCCTCGCGAAAGTCGTCGAGCTGCGCTTCTTCGCGGGTCTTTCGGTCGAGGAAGTCGCCGCGGTGCTCGGCATCACGACACGCAGCGTCGTGCGCGACTGGAACAAGGCGCGACTGTTCCTGCATCACGCACTGGAAACGCCGGCGTGAATCCGGCCGTCGCGGCGCGCTGGCACGAACTCGCGCCGCTGCTCGATCGCCTGCTGGACCTCGACGCGGCGCAGCGCGATGCGCTGCTCGCCGGCGTCGCCGACGACGAATTGCGCGTGCTCGCGCGCGAGCTGCTCGCGCGCGAAGCGTCGCGCGGGTTCCTCGACGGCAACAGCGCCGACTACGCCGAATCGCTGATCGGCGACACGGCCGGCGATCCGCCGCTGCAGATCGGCCCCTATCGTGTGCTCGACCTCATCGGCGAAGGCGGCAGCGGCAGCGTCTATCGCGCCGAGCGCGAAGTCGACGGCTACGTGCAGCGTGTCGCGCTCAAACTGCTGCGCGTCGGCCTGCGCGATCCGCACGAGCAGGCGCGTTTCCAGCGCGAGCGCCGCATCCTCGCGCGACTCGAACATCCGTCGATCGCGCGCCTGATCGACGGCGGATTCACGCCCGATGGCGTGCCGTGGTTCGCGCTCGAGTACGTCGAAGGCGACACCATCGTGCACTGGTGCGACGCGCGCCGGCTGCGCGTCGACCAGCGCCTGACGCTGTTTCTCGACGTCTGCGACGCGGTCGACGCGGCGCACCGCGCGCTGATCGTGCATCGCGACATCAAGCCCGCGAACATTCTCGTCGATGCCGGCGGACGGCCGCGCCTGCTCGATTTCGGCATCGCGAAACTGCTCGACGATTCCGAACGCGAGGACGACACGCGCACGGGGCTGCGCCGCCTGACGCCGGCCTATGCGGCGCCCGAACAGTTCGGCGGCGGCACGATCACGACGGCGACCGATGTCTACGCGCTCGGCGTGCTGCTGCACGAACTGCTGACCGGCCAGCGCCCCGGCCTGCGCAACGCCGATGCGCCGCGCCGCGTGTCGCAGCTCGTCACGCAGGACAACGTCGCGGCGGCGCGCGCGAGCACGCCGCGCCAGATGGCGCAGAGGCTGCGCGGCGATCTCGATCTGGTCGTCGCCACCGCGCTCGCCGCGGAACCGTCGCAGCGCTATCCGAGCGTCGCCGCCTTCGCGGCCGACCTGCGCGCGCATCTGCAGGGCCGGCCCATCGCCGCGCGGCGCGCGAGCGCGGCGCATCGCCTGAAGAAGTTTCTGCTGCGCCATCGCGCCGGCGTCGCGGCGGCGGCGCTCGTTGCCGTGACGGCGATCGCGGGCGTCGCCGCGACCTGGCGCGAGTCGCTGCGCGCGAACCGCGCCGCGGCCGAAGCCATGGCGCAGGCGCAACGCGCCGAAGCGGTCAAGGATTTCGTACTGGCGCTGTTCGCCGGCGTCAGTCCCGACGAGAGCAAGGGCCGCATCGTCAGCGCGCGCGAACTCATCGCGCGCGGCGAAATCCGGCTCGGCGAGACGCTCGCCACGCATCCCGAACTGCGCGCGGAACTCGCGACCGCACTCGCCGGCGCACATCGCCAGCTCGGCGCGCTCGATCGCGCCATCGCGCTCGCCGACGAAGCGGTAGCCGCGGACGCGCGCGGCGACATCGCCGCCGCGGCGCGCATCGAACGCGCGCGCGTGAACCTCGCGCAAGCCAGGCTCGACGCGGCGAAGGCCGATCTCGACCATGTGCTCGCCGCTGCGGATGTCTCGCCCGCCCGGCAGACGGAAGCGCAGCGCCGGCTCGCGGAAGTGCTCGTCGAGCAAGGCAAGCCGGAACCCGCACGGCAGGCGCTGCAGGCCGCGCTGGCCCGCACGCGCGGCGACAGCGGCAATGCCGCACGGCTGCGCGATCTCGCCGCACTCGGTCCCGTGCAGTTCCGCGCCGGCGATATCGCCGGCGCGGAGCAGAGCCTGCGCGAGGCGCTGGCCCTGTCGCTGGCCGCGCACGGCGCGACGCACACGGAAACGGCTCGCATCCAGCACGATCTCGGCGTGATCCTGTTGCAGCGCGGCGCGACGGCCGAGGCCGCCGAGCGGCTGACCGTTGCCGAAGCGACGCGCAGTCAGCTGCTCGGCGACACGCATCCCGACTATGCGCAGACCGTGTTCAATCTCGCCGTCGCGAAGCAGCGGCTCGGCGATGCCGCGAACGCGACCGCGCTGTACGAGCGCGCACTCGCGACGCAGCGCGCGACGCTCGGTGCGGACCACCCCGATATCGCCAACAGCCTCAACTCGCTGGCCATGCTGGCCTGGGCGCAGGGCGACGTCGATCGCGCGATCGCGCGCATGAACGAGGCGCTCGCGATCGCACGTCGCAGCCAGGGCGATGCGCATCCGACGGTCGCGACGATGCTCGGCAGCCTCAGCGGTTTCGAGCGCTTCTCCGGCCGGCTCGACGCCGCACTCGCGCACAGCCAGGAAGGCCTCGCGGTCGCACGCAACGCGCTGGGCGACCGGCACTATCTCGTCGGCGTTGCAGGTATCGGCGTCGCCGCGACGCAGTTCGAGCGCGGCGATACGGCAGCGGCGCTCGCGGGTTACCGCGACGCGCTGGGCGTGCTCGAGGCAACGCTCGGTGCCGCGCATGCAGATACGCTGCAATCCCGCGCGGCCTACGCCGATGCCCTGCTCGCGAGCGGCGACGCCGCCGCGGCATCGCGCGAAATCGATGCGGTGATCGCGACGCTGGCCGACAGCCTGCCGGCCGGCCATCCGCGCCGTGCGCGACTCGAACTCGTGCAGCTTCGCGTCACGATCGCGAACGGCGCGTGCGCGAGTGCTCGTGCCGGCCTCGATGCCGCGGCGGCGAGCCTCGCCAAAGGCGGCCTGGCCCTGCTGCCGGATCTCGCGAGCGCGCAGGCGCTGCAGGCGCGCTGCGCGGCAACCGCCGACGCGCCCGCACGCCTGGTCGCCGCACGCGAAAGTGCCGCGCGCCTGCCCTACCTGGCGCGCCGCCTGCGCAGCGAACTCGCGGCGCTGCCGCGCTGATGCGCGCAGCGGCTGCGTAGGTTTCGCGGCGGCCCGACGCCGCCCTGTGCGATCCCCGGCGGGATCAGCGCCGTCGCCGCATGTCCTGCACCCTCTCCGAACTGCGCTTACCTGGGCATCCCTGTCACGGAGTTGCGCCATGCTGCCCGTTCGCCTGCTCGTTCTGCTCGCTAGCCTCACGCCGTTCGCGGTGATGGCCGGCGGTCCCGCCTCCGTGTGGCCGGGTCCGGCACCCTGCAATACGACACTGCAGGCCTGCATCGACGCGACGCCGAACGGCGGCAGCGTCATCATCGACAGCGACGCGACCATCGACGAGAGCCTCAATCTCTACAACCGCAGCCTCAGCATCGTCGCGAACACCGGCAGAAAGCCCACCATCGCGTCGGGCAACTGGATCCTCGCGACATCCGCGTCGATCCTCGGCGACCAGACCATCACGATCCGCGGCCTGCGCCTGCTGAACTCTTACCTGAGCGCGACCTACAGCGGCGTCGGCACGGCAACCTACGATTTCTCCGGGCTCGTGTTCGAGCAAACCACGTTGCCGGTCTATCTGCGCGTCGAAGGCCGCGTCGGCAACACCGTGCAGGCGCGGCTCTACGACAACCGCCTCACGGGGCAGCCGCGCAACATCAACGCGGGACTCATCGAACTCGTCAACGGCGGCGGCACGTTCAATGCGACCGCGTACTACAACGACGTGCGCAACACCTCGCCGATCGCCACCGACGGCGCCGGCATTTTCGTCGATACGATCAGCGGCGGCAGCGGCACGGTGAAACTGCACGGCAATACCGTGCGAGGCGGCTTCTTCCGCGCAGGGCTGTTCGTGTCCGAAGGCCTGTTCTCGTCGACCGCGAGCGATTTCAGCGCGCGCGTCTACAGCAACGTCATCGTCTGCGCCGACAACACGAGCGGCGGCGGCACGAGCGGCTCGGGCATCAGCTTCACCGTCGGCAACGGCCATATCGACGGCCAGGCCGTCAACAACACCGTCACGCGCTGCTACAACGGCATCAACGCGAACCAGTGGAGCGGCGGCGGCGCGGGCGCATCGATCAGCGGCATCGTGAAGAACAATCTCATCGTCGGCCAGCGCGGCCTCGCGTTCACGTCGCCTCTCGCATCGTCGCTGAGCAACGACTACAACCTGCTCAACGTGACGACGAATTTCACCGCGCCGGGCCCGAACACGATCACGGCCGATGCGAAGCTCGTGAGCCTCAGCGCACCGCGGCTGCGCGCGGGCTCGCCTGCGATCGATGCGGCCGACTCGGCGACGCTGGGGCTGGGCATCATCTTCAACGCACTGCCGACCAACGACGCCGACGGCCTGCGCCGGCTCAAGGGCGTCGGCAGCGATGCGGACATCGGCGCCTACGAATACGGCGACCGCAACCTGCTGCACGTTGCGACGAGCGCCAATACCAGCGGCGGCTACATCACGCGCATCGACAACGCCGTGCTCGACGGCGACGCGGCCGCGAATCCCATCGCGACCCCGAACTGGAACGGCAGCGGCGCCGGCGTCGCCAACGACAACGCGTTCGGCATCTACTATTTCGGCGGCAAGTGGCGCCTGTTCAATGAGAACACGACCTCGCCGATGCCGCTCAACGCGGCCTACAACGTTTTCGTGCCCGCGGCCGGCGGCGGCGCGTTCCGCCACGTGAGCAGCGCGGCCAACACCAGCGGCTACGTGACGCGGATCGACGACAGCAGCGTCAACAACCTGCCCGACCGCATCATTCTCGTCACGCAGAACTGGAGCGCCGGCAGCAGCGTCTACAACGCGCATCCGATCGGCCTCAACTACCTCCCGACCAGCGGCGGCGGCGAGTGGCGCATCGTCAACATCGATCTCGCGAGCGGCGGCACCATGCCGGTCGGCGCGGGTTTCGACGTCTATGCACAACAGGCGAGCCCGAACGCATTCCGCGTCAGCGCGACGACCGCCGGCAACAGCATCGAGCTCGATCACCCGCTGATCAACGGCGCCCCTTGCGCGCGCGTGCACGCGACGCGGCTGATCGCCGGTACGCCCGTACCCAACAACTTCGATGTCTACTACACCGGCAGCGGCCGCTGGCGCAT
>CAMLSI010000048.1 GCA_946482585.1 uncultured Lysobacteraceae bacterium | reverse complement strand
GCGCGCCGCGCCGTTCGCCGAACTGCTGGCCGGCAACGAACCGCTGCAGCGTGCCGAAGTGCACTGGCGACTCGCCGCGCCGCTGTCGGTGCTGATCCTCGCGGTGCTCGCCGTGCCGCTGTCGCGCACGCGGCCGCGCGAGGCGCGCTATGCGGGAGTCCTCGTCGCGCTGCTGTGTTATCTGATCTATCTGGGCTGGCTCGGCATCGCGCGTTCGCTGATCGAGCAGGGCAGGGTGCCCGCGTTCGTCGGGCTCTGGTGGGTGCATCTGCCGGCGGCGGTCGTCGCGTGGTGGCTGTTCCGCCGCAGCGATCGTCTGCCGCAGCCGTCGGCGCAGGCAACCGCGCCGGCCGCGGTCGCCGTGCCGCCGCGCAAGACCGGCGGCGGAGGCCGCGCATGATCTGGCGCATGAAGCAGGTCGACCGCCTCGTCGCGTACACCGTGCTGTCGGCCGTACTCATGACCTGGCTGCTGCTGGTCGGCCTCGACGCTGCGCGCTCGTTCGTCAGCGAAGCCGTCGATATCGGCAAGGGCGACTACGGTGTCGGCGCGGTCGCGGTACAGATTCTCCTGACCCTGCCGCGGCGCGGCTACGAATGGTTCGGCAATGCGGCGCTGATCGGTTCGCTGCTCGGCCTCGGCACCCTGGCCGGCAGCGGCGAGCTGACCGCGCTGCGTGCGGCGGGCATGTCCAAACTGCGCATCTGTCTTTCCGCGGCGTTGTCGCTCGCGATCGCGACGCTGCTGGTCGCGGCCATGGGCGAAACGATCGCGCCGATGGCCGAGCAGCAGGCGCAGTCGTTCGCGCTGCAGGCCAAGTCCAACGACATCGCGATCGGCCGCCGCAGCGGCGGGATCTGGGCGCGCGATGGCGACACGTTCATCAACGCCAAACAGGGCACGACGCGGCAGGTCGGCGGCGTGCGCGAAGTGCGGCTGGCGGACGTGCGCGTGTTCGAGTTCACGCCGAAGGGGCAACTGCTGTCGATCGCGTTCGCGGAAAGCGCGCTGCATCGCGCCGGCGAATGGACCATGGAAAAAGTGCGCCGCACCGAGTTCGGCGCGGCCGAGGCGAAGAGCACGACCGACGCGTCGACGCATTGGAAGTCGGGACTCGACCCGCGCATGCTCGCGCTGTCGATCGTGCAGCCGTCCTACCTGTCGGTCAACGACCTGCGGCGCAACATCCGTTATCTCCAGCGCAACCAGCAGGACGCGTCGAGCTTCGAAATGGCGTACTGGGCGCGCCTGCTGTGGCCGTTCAACGTGCTCGTGCTCGTGGTCTGCGCGCTGCCGTTCGCGTTCGGCACGCTGCGCAGCGGCGGCATGGGCAAGCGCATCTTCATCGGCATGGTGCTGTCGATCGCCTGGTATTTCCTGCAGCGTTCGTTCGTCAGCATCGGCGCGGTCTACGGCATGAATCTCGCGCTGGCGACGGCATTGCCCGCGCTGCTGCTGATCGCGGCCGCGATCGCGTATTTCCGGCGCGCGAGCTGAGGCTTCCGGCTCAGCCGAAGCTGAGCAGCAGCGCCGCCGCCAGGAAGCACGCGGTCGCGAGGGCGAGCCCGTTGCGCGGAATGCGAAACCAGTAGCGTCGCGCGACGGCGAGCCACACCGCCGCGTTCGCGAAGGCGAGCCACGCGAACACCGGTGCGCTGCGCAGGAACTCGCCGTAACCGATCGCGAGCAGCAGCACGAACGCCGCGAACACCATCGCGCCGAGGCTGTGGCTCGCGTTGAAGCCGATCCATGCGTTCCAGAGCGTCGTCTCGCGCGTGATGCGCAGGGTCGTGGCCTGCATGGCCGTGCGCACCGCCTCGTCGTACGGATGCAGCTTGGGACCGCGGAACGTGAGGATCAGGTGCAAGGTGCCGAGCACGCCGAAGATGGCGCCGCCGGCGGCGAACAGGGTCAGGGCGAGCATCGCGGTTCCTATCGTCGGGGCAGCCGCAGCACGCGCGTGCCGCTGGCGAGGTCGTGCCAGCCGCGCCGCTCGCGCTCGAACAGGCACCAGAGAAAGCCGATGAACAATGCCGCGAACGACACCTGCGCGACGATGAAGCGCAGCAATGCCGCGCCCCAGCCCGGCGAGGCGCCGTTGCGGTCGACGACGCGCAGACGCCACGCGCGCATGCCGATGGTCTGGCCGCCGTAGCGCCAGGACAGCACGTAGTAGCCGACCGTCACCGACAGCAGCAGCAGCCGATACCACCAGACATGGTAGTCGAGCTTGCCGCCGGTGACCGCGATCGACGCGGCACCGGTCGCCATCCAGATCGCCAGCAGCGGAAAGAAATCGTAGATCGCGGCAGCGATGCGCAGACCCAGGTGGGCCGGCCGTGGCGTTGCGTCGTTCATGCGCGGCAGTCGACGGTCGTGAGAACCGCGCAAGCATGCAGCGATTCAGCGGGGCTGTCATCCGGGCGTTTCGTCGCAGCGGCGGACTTGGGCTACCCTGCGGCTCCTGTTGCCGCCCGTCTCCGATGAACGAACTCGCCACGCCGCCGCTGACCGACGCCGATCGAGCCGCAATCGAGCGCTTCGTCGAACAGGCCTGGTCCGAGTACGGCCTGGCCGAGAACACGCTCGCGAGCTATCGCAGCGATCTCGTCGGCTTCGCGCGCTGGCTCGCCGGCCAGGGCAGCGGTCTTGGCTCGGCGTCGCGCGAACTGCTGTATCGCTACCTCGCCGCGCGCTCCGCCGCGAAATACACCGCGCGTTCGAACGCGCGGCTTATTTCCACATTGCGGCGTTATTACAAACTCATGCGGCGCATCGGTGCCGTCGCCGACGATCCGACCCTGCTGCTCGATGCGCCGAAGCTGCCTCGCTCCTTGCCCAAGGCGCTCAGCGAAGGCGAGGTCGAGGGGCTGATCCGTGCGCCCGACGTCGATACCCCGCTGGGTCTGCGCGATCGCGCGATGCTCGAACTGCTCTATGCGACCGGCCTGCGCGTCAGCGAGCTCGTCGGCCTGCGCGCGGACCAGATCAACCTGCGCCAGGGCGTGCTGCGCGTGACCGGCAAGGGCGGCAAGGATCGCCTCGTGCCGCTCGGCGAGGAAGCGCAGCACTGGCTCGAGCGCTACGTCGCACAGTCGCGGCCGCTGCTGACGCGCGGGCGCACGGTCGAGGCGATTTTCGTCACGACGCGCGCCGCCGGCATGACGCGGCAGATGTTCTGGGTCATGGTCAAGAAACACGGCCTCGCCGCCGGCATCGCGAGCCAGCGCATTTCCCCGCACGTGCTGCGCCACTCGTTCGCGACCCATCTGCTCAATCACGGCGCCGACCTGCGCGCGCTGCAACTGCTGCTCGGCCACAGTTCCCTGTCGACGACGCAGATCTACACCCATGTCGCGCGCGAGGGCCTCAAGCGCCTGCACGCCCAGCATCATCCGCGCGGCTGACGGCCCGGCTGCGTTGCTCCGACCCGGCGCCGCGCCTACAATCCGCGCGGCGCCGGCTTAGCTCAGTTGGTAGAGCAACTGATTTGTAATCAGTAGGTCGTCAGTTCGATTCTGACAGCCGGCACCAGCTATCCAGTTCCCAGTCGCGTCCCGCGGCTAGCGCGCCGCGTACACGTTGGCCACGGCGACGATGCCGTCGGGGCCATGCACCGGAACGAGGATGCGCAGGTACTCGTCCCCCTCGAACGCATCGAGCCTCGCCCAGTGGCGCGGCAGGTCCGCGGAAACGAACAGCTGGACCGGAACGGATTCGTCCGAATCCTCCGACCAGCGCAGCGCCGGGTAGCCGAGATCGGCGCCCCAGCCCAGGTGCTGCAGCAACCCTTTGACGGCGCAGCCGGAATGCCAGGCGCCGTCGAGCGCGCTCAGCTGATGATGATTCGGCTTGCCGGGCGCCAGGGTGCCGTAGACCGCAAGACAGTGGTCCGATGTGTATCGGCGTGCGAAATGCAGCTCCAGTGCCTCGCGGTCGGCGGACGATCCGGCGCGCAATTCGGCCAGCTGTTTCAGTGCGTGCAGTTCGTGCGCATCGAACGCGACGAGGTCCATGGCGTGCTCCGGATTCAGGCGACGCGATCGACGTTAACCGAACTCGCGTTGGGTGGGCTGTGCGAAGCGAGCGATGAAGATTGGGCGTCGCTGCTCGGTTCGACGAAAAAAAGCCGGAGCCGGGGCTGTGCGGGATCCTGCGTCGCCGTCGCGCACAGTCGACGTGGACAGTCGACGTCGAACAGCGGCAACGGCAGAGTGATCGTCAGCGTGCTGACGGTATTCGCGGTCGTCGTCACCGGGCCCGTGTCTGCCGAAATCACGACGCCGGTCGCATTGGAGCAGATCGGCGTCGACGCCGACGTTAGGTGTCCCAGCGCTGGATGCGGGCGCGGATGTTCGTGTGGGTCGTCGCGGCAGTCGACACCAGTCGAGGCGCGGCGGTGATGTGCCGTCCGTCGCGTGTCCGGATACTTTCTGGATTCTGCTGACTGCCGTCTCTCTCCGGCGGGCAGAAAGTCTCGTGCGACTTCGCCGGCGTCGCCCGGCAGACGGTCTGCGCCGCGGCCATGCACGCGGGATGTGCGGCAACGGCGTCCGGTTTCGGCAGCGCTCAGGGCCGGCATCCTCCAGGCCGCTCGCAACAGGGCGAGTCCGTCCGTCGGTTACGCGAACGCGCGCGGCCGTTACCCACGGTTACTCGAGCGCCGATGCCGAGGTTCCGAGTGCGACGTATCGACTCAATCGAGGTGCGCGATGCTTCATGCATTCGAAGCACGCCTTTGCCAACTGATTGAAAGCACGCGCTCGGACGGACGTCGTCGCCGCGTCGTGCGGGATCGGACAGTGTCGCTCTGCGCCAACGCCGAGGCGTTCGCGGGATCGATATCGGGGTCTTTTGCGGCGTGGGCGGCTGAGCGGCCGGCGGCCCTATTGACGCAGGTCAATGCGCGCGGGGCGGCGATGGCTACGCTGCACCCAAGGCTAAAAATCCCGATTGCTGCATCGTGCAGCAAGAAGCGCATTCGCCGGCAGGAGGTGACTCGTGTACAGCGACACACCGTCATGCAGCCGCCGCCATGGATTCGCGATGGGCGCTCTCGTCGCCGCAGCGGTCTCGCTGACGCCGGGCAGCAGCGAAGCGGGAGAGGTCAGCGTGAATATCTCTCTGGACGAAGCGTTCGTGGAACTCGTTCGCGGGAGCCGCCGGGCCGCGGGCATCGATCCTCCCGATTCCGCTGCCGATCGTCGTCTGCAGGCAATGCTGAGGCGGCTCGACCGTCAGCGCGGCGATACCGTATCCGCCGACCCGGCTGCGCGACCGGGTCTCCTGCTGATGGCCACGCCGGAGCATCCGCAGGTGATCAGCTACTGACCGCAGGCGGATTTCCCGGCCCGTCCGTATTTGTGCGCAGCGGCAAGGGATTTCCCCGATGCGCTTTCGCATCCGCTCGCGGCACTCTCTCCCGGCCGGCGAGGATGCGGGCACGCGGTGGGTAAGGGAGACCCGCAACGCCGATGGGACGAACAAGTCCCGCGACCGACCCGGCGGCTCCGCGGCACCTCGGTGCCGCGGAGCTTTCACTGATGCAGCGCCTGGCGCGTCGGTCGATCAGGGTGTCTCGAATCCGTCGCTGAAGATCGCGTCGTTGGCGGCGCAATTGACGAGCACGAAGCTGCCCGGCGTGCCGACGTCGCCGCTCGTGGCGGTGTGCGAACCGAAGGCATCGCCGACGGCCGAGAGCTGCCAGGCCATGACCGTGTTCTGCGCGATCGCGCTGCAGGGCACCTGGCCGCTCGCGTTCTGCGTCCGGATGCTGCCGGCATAGGTCTGGTCGCCGTAGTCGAGACGGTCTTCGAGCAGGTTGCTCGCGTTGAACAGATGGATCTGATCGGCTCGGCCGAAGTTGTTGCCGGACGCGACGCCGAGCTGGCCGATCACCTTGACCGTCGGCGCGAGTGTCCACGCCGCGCGGAAATTGCTGTCGACGCTTTCGGTCACGACCACCGACTCGCCGGGTTGCACGGTGCCGAAAGCGCTCAGGCTGAACGCGCCGGCCACCGCGTGGTCGTCGTCGAGGCTCCAGCCCGTCAAATCGATCGCCTGGGCGCCGAGGTTGGTCAATTCGACGAACTCGCCGCTGACTCCGGCGTACATCCACTCCGTGATGCGCAGGCCGGCGCTGTTCGCCGAGGCCGTGTACTGCACGAGGTTCGAATCGCGTTCCGCCAGTTCCGGCAGGAAGCTCAGCGAGGAATACGCATTCGACGCAGTGGCGGCGACGTACCACGCGACGCGTTGTCCCGCGGTGCCGGCAACCGGCAGGGCGACGCCGTAGACGCCGTCGCCCGCGGCGCCATCGCCGGAGTTGCCGTCGTCGAGCATCGGCGTGCGCAGGTAGACGCTGCCGGCATCCGGACGATAGAACAATTCCACTTTGGAAATCGCGCTCCCCGCGGGCGCGGCCGTCGCCGTGATCGTGACGGCCTGCGCCGGCGCCGGCGTCGTCGTCGAAGCCTGTGCCGCCGATATCGTCGGGCCGCTCGCTGACAGTTCGGCATTGGCGCTGAGGAAGGTCGCGCGCTGCGTCACGAACTGCTGCAGGCCGATCAGGCTGCCGCCGGCCAGGCCGGAATAGGGCATGGTCACGGTGCTCGTGAAATTGTCCTGGAACAGCGTATGGCTGTAGAGCTTCTTGGGGTCGGCCTGGACCGCGGCGTCGAGTAGCGCGCGCCGCGCGGTAAATTGCGGCCCGAAATAGTCCCAGCTCAGGTCGCGCTTGAGCGTGCGGTAATGCGCCAGGTACCGCTGGCGCAGCTCGGGCACCGACAGCACGCGATTCAGCACGGGTTTGTTGGCCAGGTTGAAGTTCAGCGTGTGCGACCAGGTGGCCCGCGTGAACGTCTCGTTCGCGTCGCGCTGCATCAGGTGCATGCGGCTGTCGAGCGGATCGCGGTAGGTCATGAAATCGCAACCCTTGCTCACGTAGCTGTCGTCGTCGGTCAGGAAGTTCTCGAGCGCGACCGACCAGATCGACGGATCGATCGCGAACTTCGTGTCGATGTTCGGCCAGGTCGCGAGCGGTTCGTTGCTCAGCGAATTCGTGACCGCGATCAGCGCGCCGAGCGGATCGGCGAGGCCGCCGTCGGCCTGGATCTCATAGGCCGTATACCCCGACGCGGCCGTGCCGTTGTAGGCGAGCCCCGGGCCGTTCGGCTGGTTCGCGCAGCGGATGCGCAGGCCGTCGGCGTTGACGAAATAATCGCGCAGCATGCGCTTGTCGGGCTGCTGCACGTTGATGTAGACGCCCCAGTTCTGTCCGTTCAACGTCAGCACGATGTTGTTCGCGCGCGGATTTGGAATGAACTGCGCGACGTAGTTGTTGTAGACGACCTCCCGGCTGAAGGTCGGATCGCGGAATCCGTTGTTGAAGTTGAAGGTGTCGTAACCCAGGATTTCCTGCTCCGGATCAACGAAATCGGTCTCGACTTTGAGCGAGAACTTCTCCGAGCCGCCGGGCAGCGCGGTATATGACGTATTGCCGCGGATGCGCACGCCGACGCTCGGATAGGTGACACCGTCGACCGTGAGGTCGGCGAGGATGTTGGTCTCCGAGGCGTAGTTCTGCCGCAGCAGGGTCAGCCAGTTCGCGTCGTGGAACTGGAGGTTCACGGTGCGCAGGGTCGCTGGATCGTAGAAATCCTGCGCGGCCGCGACGAACGGCAGGGCGAACAGCAGCAACGCGCGGGCGGCGAGTCGGCGCAGCGAATCCATGGAGAACTCCGTCTGGGCGTGTCGCGCGGCCGCGCGACGATGCCGACAGAATACGCGGGAGTCCGGCGGGATTTCGCAGAACTCCAGCATTGGCTGTCGAGCGGTCCCGCACGGCGCATCCTGCACGATGCCGCCGGACGACGGTGCGGAATGCCGAGGCCGGCGACGCAGCCATGCGGCATTGCGGCGGACTCGGCCGATGGCACGCGGCTTGCGGAAACCAGGGAGCGCAACCGCGCAGCTCACCCCAAAGGAGAGACTTGATGCCGAACACGAACGATACCCGCAAGCCGGATACGAACGTCCGCAACCCGGACACGGAACGCCAGGACGCCAAGCAGGGACAGCAGCGTCAGGCGAACTACGAAACCGAGCGCAAGAACGCGCGTCAGAGCGACGGTAACGACGTCGACAACGACAACAACCGCGTCAACCAGCGCAACCGCGTGTCGGACCATGATGCCGACAATCCGCGCAGCAGCAAGAATGCGGATCGCGGCAACAAGCAGTAACGCAACGAGGAGCGGCGGCGCGGCGGTTTCGCCGCGGCGCCGCTCGCGCGCCCTGCGTGTTTCGCGAACAGGCGAGACGTCTGCGCGCCAACGAACGCTTCACCCCATCGTGCCGAGTCGTTCCCGCACGGCGTGGGCGATGCGGATTTCCGCACCGCCAGCGCAGAGCCGTCGCCGGAATGCGCGGCACTGCGTGCGCAACGCTTCATCGTCGATAGCGGCGCCGACGGCTCGCGACAGTTCGCCCGGCGTCCGCAGCCATCGCGCCACGCCGGTCGATTCGAGACGTGCCGCATGATCGAACTGGTCGTAGTCGAGCGGCAATACGAGCGCGGGAATGCCGAGGCTGAGGCAGCGGTAGAGGATGCCCGCGCCACCGTGGTGGACGACGAGCTCATAGCGCGGCAGGTCGCGTGCGTAGGACACGTAGGCGAGTTCCTGATAGTTGCCGTCGTGGACGCGTTGAGCGCTGTGCGGATCCCCGTGAGTGAAATGAAATTCGATGTGGGGCAGCAGGCGCGCGGCGGCGCGGACGGCGGCGATCGTGCTGGGTTTGTGCGCGCGCAGATGCGTGCCGAGTGTCACGAGCACGTGCGGCTTGCCGTCAGTGAACGCGGGTGCGGGTCCGTCGTAGGGCGGTGTATAGAGCACGGGGCCCGTGAACGTGAGCGCTGCCGGCCAGTCGCGCGCGTACTCGAATTCCTGAGAACCCAGCGCGAGTATGCGTTCGTCGGAATAGACGGCTTCGCTGCCGTCGCGGCGATAGAGACTGTCGATGCCGAGTGCTGCGAGCTGTCGGCGATAGACGAACCCCACGCTGCGCTTGAACGCGCGGATGGCGAAGCGGCCCAGGGCGTCGCGTGTGCGTCCGAACGCGTCGCCGCGCGGTTTCCAGCCGCCGAGATAAGCCGGCGGACCTCCCGCGGCTTCGACGACGCACGGCGAAGGCAGGCTGGTCCACCACGGAATCCGCAGCGCACGCGCGACGGCGCCGGCGACGGGCACGGTGAAATCGGCGATCACGAGCTGGGGTCGCCACTCGCGCAGGGCGGCATCGAGTTCGCTGCGGAAGCGCTGCATCAGCGCGAGGTTCGCGCGCAGTTGCGCGTGCAGGCGCAGCGGATTGCTGCCCGCACGGCGCGGCGGATCGGCGATCGCGGCGATCGCGGCATCGCAGCCGGCCAGCAGCGCACGGCCGTCGAGATCCGCGGACGCGATGGCCGCCTGCGCGGCGGTGCTGCTGAAGACGCGGACGTCGACGTGGTCGCGCAGCGCGCGGCCGATGCCGAGCAGCGGATGCAGGTGTCCGCTGAACGGCGGTGCGACGAGCGCGACGCGATGCCGGTTCATGCGCGAACGCCCCAGCGGGCGAGCATCGCGCGGCAGTGCTGCAGCACCTCCTCGCGTGCGAGGTAGTCCATGTGCCCGGCGTCGACGCGAATGTCGACGCGGCGGAACCAGCAGCGCGAGATGAGATCGCGGCGACCCTGGACGAGTACGGCGTCGCAATCGGGCCGGCGTCGCGCGACGGGTCCGTAGGCGAACACGACGATGCGATCGAGCCAGGCGCGCGGCAGCGCGAGGTTGTTGAACAATTCGAGGCCGCAGCTGCCGGTCAGCAGCACGCTGCGCTCGGCGCCGTCGAGCAGGCGTTCGACGGCCGGGCGATGGCGTTGGCGGAACGCGCGCGTACGCGAGGCCCAGTATTGCCGCGCGTTGTTGAAGCTCGCGCGCAGCAGCGGTGTCGGCGCGAACGGCCGGGTTTCGGCGTCGTACGGAAAATTCCGCGGAATCGCGGGCGCGTTGTCGAGCCTGTCGATGAAACGGCGCTGCACGTCGCTGAGCGCGCAGGCGCCGGCGTCGCTCTGGCCGGTCAGGAACGCGATCTGCCAGTGCGGCCTCATGCGACCGGTTCGAAATCGTCGTTCGCGCGCACGCGGTAGTGCCGTGTGCGCCAGCGGATGCGCCGCTGCAACAGGGCGTGCAGGGCATGCAGCGGCTGCAGCAGTTCGGCGAATACGGACAGCAGTACGCGGTGCCGGTTTTCGCCGGTGAGACGCCGCTGCAGGGTGCGCAGCACGAAACCGCGGACGACGAACAGCGCGGCCAGCGCGGCGCAGCCGAGCGGGCTGGCGGCGAAGGCCGTACTGGCGCAGGCGGCGGCGAGCAACAGCGGCGGCAGGCCGTGCAGTATCACGATGTTCGTGCGCAGCGCGCGCGGCTGACGCTCGAGCAGCAGCAGCGCGAACAGGAACCAGCGATGCAGCAGCTGCGCGTAGTGACGAAGATCGCGGACGCTGGTACGCACGTACAGCGGCGCGACGCTCTGGTGGATGCTGCCGCCGCTGGCGCGCAGCGCGAGCGCGACTGCGAGGTCGTCGGTCAGGTGGCGCGCCAGCGGCGCGAAGCCGCCCATGCGCGCGAGTGCGTCGGTGCGCAGCGCATAGCCCATGCCGTTGATGCTGGCCGGGGGCCAGGCCGACAGCAGCGGCAGATAGGTGAGCGCCGCGCTGTTGTTGACGAACTGCGCCAGCAGGCGCGATGCGAAGCGGCCGTCGTCGAGATAGCAGGGCAGGCCAGTCGCGAGATCGTCGTGGTGCAATCGTGCGAGCAGTTCCGCGAGCGTGGCGGCCGGCAGGTGCGTGTCGTCGTCGAGCACGACCAGATGCGGTGTCGTCACCCGGCGCGCGGCAATGTCCAGTTTGTGGATCTTGGGGTTGTGCCCGTGCGGTGCGGGCGGCAGCCGCAGGCACTCGATGGCGATGTGCGGATGGCGCGCGCGCAACGCATCGGCGGTCGCCTGCGCGATCGCGTCATCCGCGTCGATCAGCCAGAGGAACCGGCATCGCGGCAGCGCGCGCAGGTTGCTCTCGAGTACCTCGGACAAGGCCGGATCGCCGCCGAGTATCGGCTGCAGGATGGTCGTGACCGGAACCGTCGCCGCGACCCGCGGCTGCGTCGCATCGGCATAGCGCAGCGCGAACGCGGTCTTGCCGAGCAGCAGCAGCGCGTAGAGCGCGCAGAGCAGCAGGCAGACGGTCAGCATTGCCGGCGCTGCCAGTCGACGAAACGCGCCACGCCTTCGTCGAGGGAGACCGACGGCGGTCCGAGGTCGCGCAGCGTCCGCGTCGCATCGAAGGTCTTGGATTGCGTGAACACGCCGACGCCGAAACGCGTGATCGGCGGTTCGCCCGGCAGGCGGAACGTGCGGTAGAACCATTCGCCCAGGGTCGCCGCGTTGCGCGCGAGGCGCAGCGACACGCGCCGCCGCGGCGCCGGCAGACCGAGACGGTCGAACGCGTCGAGCAGGAACGTCTGGATGGCGACGGGCGCGTTGTTGGTCAGGTTGTAGCTGCCGCGCAGATCGTCGCGCAGCGCGAGCGTCAGCAGGTAGTCGCAGAGCGTTTCGACATAGATCAGATCGCCGACCGCGGGCGCGCGTCCGGTGTCGATCAGCGGCAGGCGGCCGCGCCGCGCCGCGCGCAGGATGCGCGGGAACAGCACCGTGTCGCCGGGACCGAACACGGCGCGCGGCCGCGCCACGACCCAGCTGCCTTCGTACTCTGCGACCAACGTCTCGCCGGCGTATTTCGTCGCGGCGTAGTCGTTGACGAACTGCGGGCCGATCGGACTGTCTTCGGTGATGCCGAACTGGTCGGCATCGCGATAGAACACCGAACTGGAGGACACGTAGACCACGCGCGGCAGGCCGTTGCGGCGGCACCAGGCCAGCACCTCGCGCGTCGCGTCGACGTTGTGGCGGCGATAGTCCCGCGGCGTGCCCCAGGGCGACGAGCGCGCCGCGGCATGGATGACGACATCGGGCCGGAACGGGATATCGAACGGGCGTGAGAGATCGACCGCGGTGTAGTTCGCGCGTGCGAGCGTGCGGCGGCCGACACCGTGCAGCACGAGGTCGTCGCGTGCGGCGTAGCGATCGAGAAAGGCAGAGCCGATGAAGCCCGACGCGCCGGTCACGAGGATGTGTCGCGGGCTCTTCATGCGGCAGCTTCCTGCGCGCGCGGCGCATAGGCGGCAATGGTGTCGGCGCAGTGCGAAGGCACGATCAGCAGATCGGGCTGGCGCTGCGCGACTGCGAGCAACCCGGCGAGGGTGGTGCGATACGCCGACCAGTCGTGCATCAGCGGACGCGCGAACAGCGACGGCAGGCGCTGCTCGCGCCATGCGCGTGCCGACCAGCAGGCGTCGGCCGCGAGCAGCAGCGGGCGGTCGTCCTCGTCGCGCAGCAGCACGCCCATCTGCGCGCTGCTGTGGCCCGGCAGCGGCACCGCGACGAGGCTGCCGTCGCCGAGCAGATCGAAACCGCGCGCGAACGGCGCCCAGAGCGGGCCGAGATCGCGGGCCGGCGCATCGTCGGCATGGTCGAGGCGCGCGGCGAAATCGTCGGGCAGCAGCGCCGGCAGCACGGCGCGCGTGAGCAACCTCAGGCGGCCCGGTGTCTGCAGTTGCGCGACTTCGGCGCGCAGCGCGGTGAAGCGCGCGCGCGGCAGGTCGCGCAGGCCCGCGACATGGTCCGCATGCAGATGCGAGATCAGCACGCGCGCGATGTCGCGGGTCGCGACACCATGGCGCGCGAGCTGGCGTTCCAGGGTCTGCGTCTCGGGCAACTGCACCGGTGTGATCCAGCGGTAGAGGCGTTCGGGAAAACGCGCCGTCGCCGCGTCGAAATGCGCCGCGTAGCCCGTGTCGTACAGCATCGGGCCCCGCTGCGGATGGATCAACAGCGCGGCGAGCGCCGGGAACGGCGCGGCCGACCAGCGGCCGCCGCGCAGCGTGATCCATTCCGGATGGCGGCATTGTCCGACCTGCAGCAGATGGACACGTAGGCGCGGGGCAGGGTTCATCGCGATCGCCTCAGCAGCGCAGCACGAGGCCGCCGAAACTGACGCCGGCGCCGGTTCCGATCAGCAGCGCCAGCGTGCCCGGCCGCAGGCGGCCCTCGCTGTTCGCGCGATGCAGCGCGCTCGGCAGCGAAGCGGCTACCTGATTGCCATGCGTCGCGAAGATGTCGACGATGCGCTCGCGCGGCAGGCGCAGCAATCGGGCGAGGAAATCGAGGCCGTGCCGGCTCGCCTGGTGCGGAATCACGAGGTCGATGTCGGCGAGCGTGAGGCCCGCGTCGGCGAGGAGCGCGTCGATGAAGGGGCCGAGGCGGCGCTTCGCGAGGCGAAACACGGCCTGGCCGTCCATGCGGAACTGCGCGAGCGGCGCGAACGGTTCGGCGATGCGGCTGGGGTGATAGCGCGAACCGCCGCCGCGGATCTCGCAGAAATGCGCGCCTTCGCTGTAGGTCGCGAACGATGCGGCGAGCACGCCGGCTCCGGCGCGGTCGCCGTGGGAGTGGGCATCGACGACGACGGCCGCCGCGCCGTCGCCGAAGATCGCGCTGGCTTCGAGGTGTTCCCAGTTCAGACCGCACGAAGCGATGTCGGCCGCGACGACGAGCACGCGCCGGTAGCGTCCGGCCGCCAGCAGCGCCGCGGCCGTGTCGAGCGCGACGACGAAGCCGAGGCAGCTCGCGCCGATGTCGAAGGCCGGAATTCCGTACTCGCCGAGACCGAGTTCGCGATGGATCAGCGCGGCGTTGCACGGCATGGCCTGGTCCATGGTCGCGCTCGCGGCGATCACGGCGTCGATCTCGTGCCATGCGAGGCTGGCTTCCGCGACGGCGGCGCGCGCCGCCGCGGCGCCGAGTTCGGCGGCGCTGCGACGGGCCTCGACGCCGCGCGAACGCACGCCGCTGCGCCGTTCGACGGTGCCGGGTGCAAGCCCCAGGCGCGCGTCGATCGCCGTACTCGGCACGGTCGCCACCGCGCTCGCGACGCCGCTGCCGAGCAGGCGCAGCGGACGGCAGGCCGAGGTGGCCGGGGCGGCGTCCGCGCGCAATGCGCGGAAGGGCGTGGCTGGGCTCATGCAGATGGTCCTCGCGATGCGCCGATACGGCGGCAGAGACTGCCGCAGCGCGCGGCGTGCGCGCAAATCCTTGCGCGGGGTCTATCCCTGTTGTCTGATCCGTATCGCTATCTGATACCAGGGAACGACGTCATGAGCGCGGGACAGACCCTCGTGCGCAACATCCGCAGCGTGCTGCGACAGCGCGGCATGACTTACCGGCAGCTGGCCGAATTGCTCGACCTCAGCGAACCGACGATCAAGCGCGATCTCAGCCGCGGCGATTTTTCGCTGGGCCGGCTCGACCGGATCTGCGAGGTGCTCGAGCTCAGCCTCTCCGACCTCGTCGACGGCGGACAGGCGCCGGCCGCGCTGCAGGAACTCAGCGAGGTGCAGGAACGTGCGCTCGTGCGCGATCCGCAATTGCTGCTGCTGACCTATCTGCTGGTCAACGACTGGAAGCTCGCGGAAATTTCCACGGCCTACGAATTCGACGAAGCGCGCCTGGTCAGTCTGCTGCTGCGCCTGGACGAGCTGGGTATCGTCGACTACCGGCCGCCGCGACGCGTCAAGAAGCTGACCGCGCGCAACTTCGCCTGGCGCAAGGACGGACCGGTGCACGAATTCTTTCTCGCGCGCGTGGCCGGCGAATTCCTGCGCGGCAGGTTCGACGGCGTCGGCGACGAGTTCCGCTTCCTGAGCGGCATGCTGTCGATGAGTTCGCGAACGCGGATGAAGACGGCGCTGATCCGGCTCGCGCAGGAGTTCGACGAACTGGCGCGCCAGGATGCGCGCCTGCCGCTGCGCGAACGCGACGGCTTCAGTCTGATGCTGGGCCTGCGGCAGTGGGAGTTTTCCGAGTTCACACGGCTTCGACGCGCGCGGAAGCCATGATTCGCCGCATCGCCACAGGGGAGTCCGCGGCGGCGCGGGCATGCCAGAATCAGCGCAGGCGCGGGAAGCTCTTCCCCGCAACGACGTTTCCAGAATTCAAGGACACGACCATGCAAAAACGCTATTTGCCCGTTCTCGTACTCGCCGCCCTCGCACCGGCCGTTCATGCCGAAAAACCGATGGCACTGGACCGCTTCTATCTGTCGATCGGCGGCTATCAGGCCGACAGCGACGCGGACGCGCGCATCGACGGCAACAACGGCGTGATCGGCACGGACGTCAATTTCGAAGACGATTTCGGTCTGACCAAGGACCGCACCGTCGGACGCGCCCGCTTCGGCTTTCTCGTCGGCGACAGTCAGGGCATCGAGGTCGACGGCTACCGTTTCCACCGCAGCGCTTCCGAGCGGCTGACTCGCACGATCAACTACGACGGCAGCACGTTCAACGTCGACGCCGAGGTCTACGGCAAGCTCGATCTCGATTTCGCCAGCGTGGCCTGGCGCTGGTGGCTGCCGGCCGGCGATCGCGATGTCTGGGGTATAGGTCTCGGCGGCGGCTACTACCGCGTCGCCGGCGAAGTCGCCGGGCAGGGGTCGCTCAACGGCAACGTGCAGCAACTCGATCTGCGCGACAGCGCGTCGGCGTGGGCGCCGCTCGTGGAACTCGGCTGGCGGCATGCGTTCAGCGATTCCGCGCGCCTCTACGCCGATATCTCGGGCGTGCGCAAGAACAACGGTTCGCTGAGCGGTCACATCTACAATCTGTCGCTCGGCTTCGAATATTTCCCGTGGGAGCACATCGGCTTCGGCGTCGAATACGGGGCACAGCGCATCAAGATCGAAGCCGAAAAGCGCAGCTTCGACGGCGAGATCAATATCCGGCTGAACGGGCCGTCGCTGTTCGTCAAGGCGCGTTATTGAGGAAGGGCCGGCGGCATCGGGCGGATGCGATGCCGCATTGTTCGCCATGCGCGGTCATGGATTTCTCCCGAATCATCTCCGCGCCGCGACGCCTGCTTCTGTCCCGGGCCCCGCTTTCCGACGACCGCACTCGGCCCCGAGCGTCTCGGTGATCTGAACCTTCGCCGGCGGGACCGCAAAAACCAGGCGTCGCTGCATGGCCGGCGTCATCCAGACCGTGCCGTCGTCGGTGACGAGCAGGGCGCAGGCGATGCCGAGGCCGTGCGCGATGCGGACGAGGTCGGTCGTTCCGGCAATCATCAGCGACGTCGCGGCGACATCGGCGACGACGGGGTCGTCATGGATCACGGTGACCGCGGCGACGCCGCGCGCCGGCTGGCCGGTGCGCGGGTCGAGCACGTGACCCCAGCGCTGGCCTGTGTCTTCGCGGTATTTGTTGTAGTTGCCCGACGTGAACAGTGCTTCGCCGTCCTGGATTTCGGCGCCGGCAAAGTCTTCGCGCTGCGGCGAGCGGATGCCGACGCGCCACGGCCGGTCGCCCGCGCGACCGAGCGAGACCACGTCGCCGCCGACGTTGATGAGCGCGTCGGCGACGCCGTGGCGCTGCAGCAG
>CAMLSI010000047.1 GCA_946482585.1 uncultured Lysobacteraceae bacterium | reverse complement strand
TTGCCGTTGTAGCTCAGGATCGAGATGCCCATGCCGATCGAGCCGTTCTGCGGCACCCAGAACATGAGTTCGCGCACACGCGCACCGGCGAGGTACAGCGGCATCTGCGGTCCGGGCACGTTGGTCGCGACCGCCGTCGCCTTGCGGCTGAACAGCTCCAGCGCGGCGCGCTGGACCGCGACCGGCGCCATGCCGACCGCGGCGAGCAGGCCGAACGTCAGCGCGGCCTGGCGCGAGCGCTTGAGCTCGCGCATGTTCGCCGCGACGCGTTCGAGCCGGCGCAGCGGATTGGCCTCGCCGATCGGCAGGTCGAGGAACACCAGGCCGAAATGATTGCCGAGTTTCTTCGCATGCTCGAGCGGCCGCAGGTTGACCGGCACCGTCGCCCGGATCGTGAGTCCGTCCGCAGCCTGTGCGTTGTCGACGAGGTGGCCGCGCAACGCGCCGGCGGCGCAGGCCAGCAGCACGTCGTTGACCGTGCAGCCGAGCGCCTTGCCGAGCGTCTTGACCTCTTCCAGCGGCAGCGGCTCGGCCCAGGCCACGCGCTTGCTGACGCCGAGCGGCCCCTTGAACGCGGTCGGCGGATCGTCCGGCAGCGACAGCGCGATCGCGAGCTCGCGCGTGATCTCGCCGCCTTCGCGCGCGAGCTCCGCGGCGAGCGCGGGATCTTTCCACATTTCCAGACCTTTGCCGATGACCTTCTCGCCGGCGCCGATCGCCTTCGCGAAACCGGCCTTGGTCGGTTCGAGCAGGCGTTCCATGACGCCGCCCTGATCCTTCTTGAGCCAGACCTTCGCGAGCTCGGCATTCTGTTCGACCGACGGCGCCGCGTCGGTCAGCGACAGCAGCACCTGCACGAGCGCGAGGCCGTCGGCATAGCAGTGATGGATGCGCGAGATCAGCACGCTGCCGCCGCGATAGTTCTCGACGACGTGGAACTGCCACAGCGGCTTGGAGTGGTCGAGCGGGCTCGAGGCCAGCTGGCTCACGAGACGCTCGAGTTCGAGCTTGTCGGCGGCGCCGGGCAACGCGGTCAGACGCACGTGCCAGTCGAGGTCGAAGTCGCGGTCGGTTTCCCAGGCGGCCGAACTGCCGTTGTCGACGGCCTTCTGGCGAAAGCGGCGGAACGCGAGGAAACGCTCGGCGAGCAGCTGCTTCAGCGCGGGCAGCTCGAGCCGCGTTTCGAACATGAGCACGCCCGTGATCATCATGAGATTGGTCGGGCTTTCCATGCGCAGCCAGGCCGTGTCGACCTTGGACATCGCATCGCGCTTGCCGCGCAGCACTTCGAACATGCACTTCTCCCCGCCGCGGCGTGTCCCGCGTTCGCTTCCCGCGTCGTAGCATCGGCGCAGGCCGCGAAAAATACAATGCGGCCGCAGCCGGGCCACGGTCGCGCTCGAGGATCGGCACCACAGCCTCGGGAATGGAAGCCATGCACCACGCCAGCGACATTCTCCTGCGCCTGTCCGTCGTCTTCGTCGCCGCGCGGATCGGCGCCGAAATCACCTCGCGCCAGAAGCTGTCCGGCATCGTCGGCGAGATCGCCGCAGGCTGTGTGGCCGATCGTGCTGCTGTTCTCGGTCGGCCTCGAAACGCGCCTGGACGATCCGAAGAAAGCCGGTCGCCGCGCGCTGCTCGTCGGCGTGCTCGGCGGCGTCATTCCGTTTGCGCCGGGATCGCCGTGGGCGCGCGAAACGCGGACGCGCTGTGGATGCTCGCCGTCGTCACCGTGATCGCGATCGTGTCCGAGTTCGTCGGCGGCTTTCCCGGCGCATACTCGCTCGGCCGGCGTGGCGCGAGCCTCGTCGGCGCCGGCACGGTGCCGTGCGGCGAGGTCGGCGTCGTCATCGCGAGCCCGGGTCTCGCCGCCGGCGTGTTCTCGCCGCGCATCGACGCCGTCATCGTCGCGACGTCGCTGATGACGGCAATGATCACGCCGCCGATATGCGCGTGGCAGCTCAGGCGCGACTGAGGCGCGGCGTTCAGCGATCCTGATACGCCCGCAACGCCGCCTCGCGCGACGCGGCGAGATCGACCATCGGTTCCGGATAACCGCTGCGCGCGAGCAGCTCGGGCTGCTTCCACGGCGTGTGGATGTTCTTGAATGCATGGCGCCCGAGTTCGGGTACCCAGCGCCTCACGTAGGCGCCGTCGGCATCGAAGCGTTCGCCCTGCACCACCGGATTGAAGATGCGGAAATACGGCGCCGCGTCGGCGCCGGTGCCGGCGGTCCATTGCCAGCCCTGCGTGTTGTTCGCCAGATCGGCATCGACGAGCGTGTCCCAGAACCAGCGCGCGCCGTGACGCCAGTGAATGCGCAAGTTCTTGCAGAGAAAGCTCGCAACGAGCATGCGCACGCGATTGTGCATCCAGCCCGTGTGCCAGAGTTCGCGCATGCCGGCATCGACGATGGGTATGCCGGTACGTCCGCGCTGCCAGGCGGCCAGTTCGCCGGCTGCCGGCTCGCGCCAGTCGAAGCCGTCGAAATTCGGGCTGAGGTTTTCCTGCGGCGTCCGCGGAAAGTGATAGAGCAGATGATGCGAGAACTCGCGCCAGCCGAGTTCCCGCAGGAACGGTTCGGCCGCCTCGCGCCAGCGCGCGCCGAGATCGCGACCGGGTTCGGTCAAGGTCCAGTGGATCTGCCGCGGCGAGATCTCGCCGAAATGCAGATACGGCGACAGACGCGACGTGCCGGCGACGGCCGGAAAATCGCGCCGTTCCGCATAGGCCTGCAACGCCGCGTCGCAAAACGCCGACAGTGCCTGCGCCGCGCCGGCTTCGCCGGCCGTCCACTGCGCGTGGAATCCGGTATCCCAGGTCGTGCGCGGCAGCAGGCGCAGCGCGTCGAGCGCGAGGGCACGCTCCGGCGCGACGCCATCGATACGCGCCGGTGCCGGCGCGGGCGGGACCGACGGCAGGGCCGCACGCAGGTTGCGCCAGTACGGCGTGAACACGCGATACGGCCCGCCCTGCGCGGTGGTCACGTCCCAGGGTTCGACGAGCAGATTCGCGTTGAAACTGTGCGCGGCGACGCCCTGCGACTTCAGCGTGTGCTTCACGTGTGTATCGCGCGCGATCGCCGACGGTTCGTAGAGGCGGTTCCAGTAGACCGCATCGGCGCCGCAGCGATGCAGCACGTCCTGCAGCACGGCGAGACTGTCGCCGGCGCGGATCTCGAGCCGCGCGCCGCGCCGCGCGAGATCCGCCGCCAGCGCCGCCAGCGAGTGATGCAGCCACCAGCGACTCGCCGCGCCGGGTTCCCAGGGTGCTTCCTCGTGCGGCGCGTGGATGTACAGCGGCACGACGCGCGCGTGATCGCGCAGCGCGCGTTCTAGCGCAGGGTTGTCCGCGAGGCGAAGGTCGCGGCGAAACCAGACGACGGCGGTGCTCATGCGGCGATTCCTTGCGGCCGCTGTCGGCCGATGATTCCCTGCGTGACGGCGCGCGCGCGGAATGCGAACCGCGTCGCCGGCCTTCCCTGATTCTGCCCGCGGATCGCCAGAAAGGCGGCCGTATACTGCCGCAGCCTTCGTCAACCGGGAATGAGAACGATGCCTGCCTTCGCTCTGCCGTCACGGATGCGCCTGGCCAAGTGCACCGCGTTGCTCTGCGCTGCCCTGTTCGCCCTCGCCGCCTGCAGTCGCCCCGAACCCGCGCTGCCGCAGGCACAGGGAACGCCGCCGCCCGCGAAACCGGCCGAGGCCAAGCCGGCCGACACCGAGTTCGCACTGTCCGCCGCGCACGCTGCGCAGTACCAGGGCCAGCTCGCGCTGGTGCTCGAATTCAGCCAGCCGCTGGTCGGGGCGCAGACGTTCGACGACCTGCTCGCGGTCAAGGACCCCAAGGGCGCCGCGGTCAGCGGCAGCTGGGCGCTCGATGAAGATGGCAAAACCCTGCGTTTTCCCTATGTGCAGGCCAACCAGACCTACACGGTCGCGCTTCGCGGCGGCATCGCCGCCGTCGACGGCCGCACGCTCGGCAGCGACCGGACGCGCGAGGTGTTCACCGGCCCGCTCGAGCCCGCGGTCGGCTTCGCCTCGCAGGGCAGCGTGCTGCCCGCGCGCGAGACGCGCGGCATTCCGGTGGTCTCGGTCAATGTCGGCGAAGTCGACGTGGAATTCCTGCGCGTGCGCGACAAGGAACTGTCGACCTTCTTCGCCGCCTACCAGGGCAACGAGCGTCGCTCGAGCTACGACCTCGACGCCGACAGCGGCTGGTGGGGCCGCAAGGGCGCACCGGTCGCGCGCATCGCCGAATCGGTCTACGCGAATCGCTTCGTGCTCGGCGGCAAGCAGAACGAACGCACCGTGACTTATCTTCCGATCCAGGACGTCGCCGAGCTGTCCAAGCCGGGCCTCTATTTCGCGGTCATGAAGCGCGCCGGCTCGTTCAGCGGCGAATGGGAGACGAGCTTCTTCTTCGTCAGCGACATCGGTCTGCACACGCGCGCCTATCGCGAGCAATTGTTCGTGCACGCGGCCTCGCTGAAATCCGGCGCGGCGCTGTCCGGCGTCGAGCTGTCGGTGCTCGATGCGAAGGGCGAATCCGTGCTCGATGCGCGCACCGACGCCGACGGCAACGCACTGCTGAACTACAAGCTGACGTCGAACCAGGTGCTCGTCGCGCGCAGCGGCAGTGACGTGTCGCTGTTGCCGTTCAATCAGCCGGCGCTGGATCTGTCCGACTTCGCCGTGGCCGGCCGCCGTCAGGAATGGTTCGACGTGTTCGCCTGGTCGGGGCGCGATCTCTATCGTCCCGGCGAAACCCTGCGCGTCTCGGCCCTGCTGCGCGACAGCGACGGCAAGCCGATTCCGCCGCAGCCCGTGTTCCTGACCCTGAAGCAGCCCGACGGGCGCCAATGGAGCCAGGCCAAGCTCGAACCGCGCGAGCTCGGCTATCTCGAATGGTCGCAGGCGATTCCGGCCGACGCGCCGACCGGGCGCTGGCAGATCGAATTCCGCCTCGATCCCGCCGCCAAAGAGGCCAATCAGGCACTGACCCTGCGCATCGAGGAATTCCTGCCCGAGCGGCTCAAGCTCGAACTCGGCGCGGCGCAGGAACGCCTGCGCCCGGGCGACACGCTCGCGCTCGACGTGCAGGGCGACTACCTCTACGGCGCGCCCGCGGCCGGCAATCGTTTCACCGCGCGCCTGACCGTCGCGAACGACGCGCATCCGCTCGAGGCGCACAAGGATTTCTTCTTCGGCGATCCGACGCTGGAACTGCCCAAGGAAGCGCGCGACGTCGTCGACGAGGTACTCGACGGACACGGCAGGCTGCGGCGCGAGATCGACGTGCTGGCCGATCTGAAAGTGCAGGCACCGCTCGCGGCAATGATCTCGGGCAGCGTGTACGAAAGCGGCGGACGCAGCGTCACGCGTACCTTGAAGCGCACGGTGTGGCCGGCCGATGCGCTCGTCGGCGTGCGTCCGCTGTTCGATCCCGAGGACGGCGCGAACGCGAACGGCCGCGTCGGCTTCGAACTCATCCGCGCGAACGCGCAGGGCGAACTGCTCGCGGCGCAGGGACTCAAGTTCAGCCTCGTGCGCGAGAACCGCAACTATCACTGGAGCTACGACAAGAGCAGCGGCTGGCGCTTCGATTTCACACGCAGCTTCGACACGGTCGAGTCGCGCGACATCGCGACGGTCGCGGGCCAGGCGGTCAGGTTCGACGTGCCCGTGGAATGGGGCGGCTATCGCCTCGAGGTGCTCGATCCGGCGACCGGACTCACGCTGCGCTATCCGTTCACCGCGGGCTGGAGCTGGGACGACGAGAACCGCGGCAAGGAAGCGCGCCCCGACAAGATCAAGCTCGCGCTCGACAAAGAACGCTATCGCGCCGGCGACACGCTCAAGGTCACCGTGACCCCGCCGCAGGCCGGCACGGGCCTGCTGCTCGTCGAGAGCGACAAGCTGCTGTACACGCGCCCGATCGCGGTCAAGGACGCGACCACGTTCGAGATTCCGGTCACGCCGGACTGGGAACGCCACGACGTGTACGTCAGCGCGCTCGTGCTGCGCGGCGGTTCGGCCGCGAGCAAGGTCACTCCGGCGCGTGCGGTCGGCGTCGCGCACGTGGTCATGGACCGCAGCGAACGCAAGATCGCCGTCGAGATCGGCGCACCGAAACAGATGAAGCCGGAGCTGCCGCTGCCGGTCGAGATCAAGGCGCCGGCGCTCGCGGGCAAGACGGCCTACGTCACCGTATCCGCAGTCGATGTCGGCATCCTCAACATCACGCGCTTCGCGCGGCCCGATGCGGTCGCCTGGTTCTTCGGCCAGCGCCGTCTCGGCATCGATGCCTACGATCTCTACGGCCGGCTCATCGAGAGTTTCGACGGCGCGCTCGCCAAACTGCGCTACGGCGGCGACATGGCAGCCGCCGCGCTGCCGCAGGCACGGCGGCCGACCGCGAAAGTGCAGACCGTCGACCTGTTCTCCGGCGCGGTCAAGCTCGACGCACAGGGCAACGCGAAGCTCGACCTGCCGGTTCCCGACTTCAACGGCACCTTGCGCGTGAGCGGACTCGTGTTCGGCGACGATCGCTACGGCGGCGCCGACACCGAGACGGTCGTGCGCGCGCCGCTGGTCGCCGAAGTGTCGACGCCGCGCGTGCTCGCACCGGGCGACAGCGCGACCCTGACCCTCGACCTCAGCAATTTCTCCGGCAGCGAGCGCGAATTCCGCGTGCGTCTCGAAGCCGATCCGCCGCTGCGCATCGCCGATGCGGCACGCACGCAGAAGCTCGCCGACGGCGCGAAGAAGACCTTGCAGTTCGCGCTCGCCGCCGACGAAGGCATGGGTGTCGGCCGATTCCGCGTGTTCGCCGAATCGGCCGAACTGAACCTGCGCCGCGAGTTCGAGATCGCCGTGCGGCCCGCATGGCCCGCCGTGCTGCGCTCCTCGCCGCAGGTGCTGCAGCCGGGATCCAGCCTAGGCCTGGGCACCGGCGCGATGGAGGGACTCATCGCCGACTCCGTCGACGCCAGCCTGAGCGTCAGCGCATTGCCGCCGCTGCCGTTCGCCAGTTCGGTGCGCGGCCTGCTCGGCTATCCCTACGGCTGCGTCGAACAGACCACGAGCCGCGGCTACGGCGTGCTCGTGCTCGATGCCGGCAACGCGAAGAACCTCGGCATCGCGCCGCTGCCCGACGACGCGCGGCGGCGCATGATCGACGACGCGATCAGCCGCATTTCGGCGATGCAGGTGCCGTCGGGGCATTTCTCGATGTGGGGCGGCGACGGCGCGGTCGACACGATGCTGACGCCGTACGTGACCGAGTTCCTGCTCGACGCGCGCGAGGCCGGCTTCGCCGTGCCCGAAGGCGTGCTGCAGAACGCGCTCAGGCGGCTCAACGACGACCTGCTCTCGGGCGGCCATCCGTACTACGCCTACGACAGCGCCGACCACCTGCGCTTCGCCGATCAGGCCTGGTCGGCCTACGTGCTCGCGCGCGTACAGCGCGCGCCGCTGGGCACCTTGCGCACGCTGTTCGACAACGAACGCGGCAAGTCGGTCACGGCCCTGCCGCTGGTGCACCTCGGCATCGCGCTGAGCCTGCGCGGCGATACCGCGCGCGGCCGTCAGGCGCTCGACGAAGCGTTCGCGAAGAAGGTCGAGCGGCCGCGCTATCTCGGCGACTACGGTTCGGAACTGCGCGACGCGGCGCTCATGGTCGCGCTCGCGCACCAGGCCGGGCTGAGCAAGCCCGAGTACGACGAATCCGTCGTCGCGCTCGGCCGCGAGCTCGTCGCGAAGAAAAGCGGCAATCGCATCCTCTGGCTCAGCACGCAGGAACAGAGTGCGATCGCGCGGCTCGGCAAGGCGCTGATCGCCCGCGGCGACGCGAAGGTCGGCGGCAGCCTGAGCCTCGGCGGCGCGAACGAAACGATCGAACCGACGCCGATCTGGAGCCGCAGCTTCGACGCCGCCGCGCTGCGCGCCGGCGTGCGCTTCGTGCCGGATGCGAGCGCGCCGCTCTACGTCAGCGAAGACGTCGCCGGCATTCCGAAGACCGCGCCGGCCGCCGACGACAGCGTCGTATCCATCCAGCGCCAGTGGTATGCGCTCGACGGCACGGCCTGGGACGGCGGCGAGCTCAAGGAAGGCGAAGGACTCATCGTGGGTCTGAAGATCGAAGCGAAAGAAGCGATGCGCGATGCGCTGCTGATCGATCTGCTGCCGGGCGGTCTCGAAATCGAGAACTTCAACCTGACCGACGCCAGGCAATGGGCCGATGTCGTCGTCGACGGCGTGCAGATCGCCGAACGCGCCTATGCGGCCGACGTCAAGCACGAGGAATTCCGCGACGATCGCTACGTCGCCGCACTGAACCTCATGCAGGGACAGCAGGCGCACGTGTTCTACCTCGTGCGCGCCGTGTCGCCGGGCAACTACCTGGTGCCGCCGACCACGGTCGAAGACATGTACCGGCCGCAGATCCGCGGCGTAGCGCGCAGCGTGCCGGCGCGCGTGACCGTCGTGCAGCCGTGACGCGAACGCGCGGGCACGCCTGGCGTCCTCTCTCCCGACCGTCGTCGGGGAAGAGGAGCTGATCGTCGCGCATGAGGTTCACGCTGCGCACGGCGACGGTTCGATGGCTGCGGCGCCTGCTGCTCGCCGCGCTCGCGCTGTCGGTCATCGCGTTCGTGCTCGACCGCCTGTTCCCGCTGCCGCTGCCGGCGGACGGCGGCGGCAGCACGGTGGTGCTCGCACGCGACGGCACGCCGCTGCGCGCATTCCCCGATGCCGACGGCATCTGGCGCTATCCGGTCACGCCGGATGCGGTATCGCCGCTGTATCTCGAGGCGGTGCTGACCTACGAAGACCGCTGGTTCCGCCTGCATCCCGGCGTCAATCCGTTCGCGCTCGCGCGCGCGAGCGCGCAGCGCATCCGGCACGGACGCACCGTGTCGGGCGGGTCGACCCTGACCATGCAGGTCGCGCGCATCCTCGATCCGCACTCGCGCAACGCGTTCGGCAAGCTCAAACAGATACTGCGCGCGCTGCAGCTCGAAGCGCATCTGAGCAAGGATGAAATCCTCACGCTGTATCTGAATCACGCACCGTTCGGCGGCACGATACAGGGCGTGGAAGCGGCCTCCTGGGCCTATCTCGGCAAATCGTCGAAACGCCTGAGCCACGCCGAAGCCGCGCTGCTCGCGGTGCTGCCGCAGGCGCCGAGCCGACTGCGGCCGGACCGCAACGCCGCGCTCGCACAGCGCTATCGCGACAAGCTGCTCGCGCGCCTGCGCGAACTCGAGCGCTGGGATGCGACCACGGTGCAGGACGCACAGCGCGAAACGGTCGCGGCGCGCACGCTCGATCCGCCGCTGGATGCCGCACTGCTCGCGCAGCGCCTGCGCTCCGCACTGCCGCACCGGCGCAGCATCCGCTCGACCATCGATCGCGAACTGCAGGCCGCGATGGAAGCGCGCGTGAGCGGCTATCTCGCGCGCCTGCCCGATCGCACGTCGGCCGCCCTGCTGCTCGTCGACAACGCGAATCTCGAGACGCTCGCGTACGTGGGCTCGGGCGCGTTCGCCGACCCGCAGCGCCTCGGCCATGTCGACATGGTGCGCGCGCCGCGTTCGCCCGGATCGACCCTGAAGCCGTTCCTGTACGGTCTCGCGCTCGACGACGGCCTGATTCATTCGGAAAGCCTGCTCGTCGACGCGCCGCAGTCGTTCGGCGGCTATCGACCCGGCAATTTCGATCAGGCCTTCAACGGGCCGGTCAGCGCAGCCGAAGCGCTACGCCTGTCGTTGAACGTGCCTGCGGTCGATCTGCTCGATCGCGTCGGGCCTGCGCGCTTCGCCGCGCGGCTCGCCAACGGCGGGCTCGCGCTGCAATGGCCGCGCGGCGCGAGTCCGAACCTGTCGCTGATTCTCGGCGGCACCGGCGCGACGCTCGAAGACCTGGTCGGCGCGTATGCGGCGTTCCATCGCGGCGGGCTCGCGGCCACCGTGCGCCTGCGCGCCGAGGAACCGCTCGCGGAGCGCCGGCTGCTGAGCGCGGGCGCGGCCCATATCGTGCGCAGCATGCTCGAAGCGAGTCTGCGGCCGGGCCAGAATCGCGACACCTTCGATCCGGGCCGACGCGCTCGTCTGGCCTGGAAAACCGGTACGTCGTACGGCTTTCGCGATGCGTGGGCGCTCGGCACCACGCGGCGCTACACGCTGGGCGTCTGGGTCGGCCGCCCTGACGGCACGCCGGTGCCCGGACAGTACGGTGCGATCACCGCGCTGCCGCTGCTGTTCCAGGCCGCCGACAGCCTGCCGCGCGCGCCCGAGGACGCCGCGCCGGCATCGCCGCCGTCCAGCGTCGGCGAGCTCGACCTATGCTGGCCGCTCGGCACCGCGTTCGATGCGGAACAGCCGCAGCTGTGCCAGGAAAAGCGCAAGGCCATGATCCTGGACGGCGCGATTCCGCCGACCCTGCCCGAGCGCGAGGCGACGGCATGGCACGATGCCCGGCTGACCCTGCGCATCGACGCGCGCAGCGGACGGCGCCTCAGCGGCGGCTGTCATGCCGCGGAGGAGCGCACGCTCGTGCTCGCGCGCTGGCCCGCGCTCGCGCAACCCTGGCTCGCCGCGTGGCAACGCAAGGCCTCGCAGTTGCCGCCGCTCGCACGCGGTTGCGCCGACGATGGGCTCGACGGCAGCGCCAACCTGCAGATCGCCGGCGTCGCGCCGGGCAGCAGCCTTGCGCGCGCGCCCGGCAGCACGCGGCCGCCGCACCTGTCGCTGCGCGCGCTCGGCGCGCAGGGCACGGTGCAATGGCTCGTCAACGGTCGCATCAAGGCGGCGCTCGACGCGAACCGGCCGTTCGAACACGACTTCGACGAGCCCGGCGCGCAGGCGATCACCGCGCTGACGCCGTCGGGGAACTATGCGCAGGTGGAGTTCCAGGTACTGCGCTGAACCGCGACTCGCGGAACCAATGCCATCCGACCCGTCGGATGGGTAGCGCAGATCATGACGACGAATTCGCCGCACCTTCGCCGGCGGGGGTTGCCGGCACCGCCTCGGCGGATTCCGGGTTTTCCTGCGTCGACCGCGGAGCGGGAGTTCCGGCATGCACCAGGACGTGCTGCTGACGGTAGAACAGCCAGGCAACGATGGCGGCCGCCGCGAGATTCATGCCGATCACCCAGGGCGCTGCCGCCTGCCCCAGCCAGAATCGGAACGAACTGCCGATGGCACCGTCGACCCAGATCGAAATCGACGGTATGAACTTCAGTTTGGCTCCGCCATAGAGTCCGCTGCTCAACGAATACGTGATCATTGGCGACTCGATCGACGGCACCTGAATCGACCAGTACCACATCGCCACATTCTCGGCGTTCTCGTCTCCCTCGAGGATGTGCATGCCGCACCAGACTCCCCAGGCAAAGATCGTTGCGAACACCAGTCCGACGGATAGCGTGAGGGCGTTCTTCGCCGACGACAGCGAAGTCACGGTCATCAAGAAGCCCGTTGCTGCGCCGCCGAGCGTCACCACGCCAAGCGCACGTTTCTGCCACCGTCGCATACTCGCCCTTTCATCGAGCTGCCGTCCGCCCGATGCACCGGCGTCGCCGAATACTGCCATGCATCGACTACGAATCGCGCAACGCCGCAACGACTTCGCGCAATTTCTTCCACCAGGCGCGCGAATCCGGATGCAGCCACGTCCACGGCAGCGGCCGCCCGTAGCGGTGTTTGGCGAGCACGCGTGCCGTGAGCCATTCGAGGTCGAAGCCGGCCCATTCCGGTGCGGTGGGTATCCGCAGATTGAACGCGACGGCCGGACGGATTTCGTTCCAGAAGATCGCTTCGAGTTCGTCGAGCGTGTACTTCGACTCGGCGCAGACGCGCGCGACGTGCGGAAGCAGCACCGCGGGATCGGTGTCCATCCAGAAATACTGCAGCTGATCCCAGAGGCGGCTGCGATCGTCGAGGTCGTCGGCGGGATGTTTCATGCGCGATGCCCGCGGCGCCGTCACCAGAAACGCCACCACGGTTTCTTCGCCGCGGCGATGGGTCCGGGCTTGCCGGCGTTCGCATCGACCACGATTTCCGCATGGCCGGTACCCGCCACGTGATGCTGGAACACGCCCGGTGCGGATTCGTCGACACCGGAAGGCCGCGGGAACGGTTTGCGCTGACCCAGCAGCAGCACCGCCACGAGGAAATCGAGCAGGCGTGCCTCGTACTCCCGCGCCGCCGCGTCGTCGGTCGCGAGCGCATTCGACCAGAGCGCTTCGACGACGACGACACCTTCCTCGCGCGGCTCCAGCCTCAGGCGGTAGACCGGCAGGCCGGTCCAGCTCCGATGCAGGAACAGATGCGGCGCTTCGTGGAAGATGAACCACTTGTCTTCCATCTGCGCGGGTACGAAGCCCTCGGCGATACGCGCGAACTCTGCCGCCGAATAGGCCGCCGCGAACGGCAGCGGCACACCGTCGCCGAACGGCTCGTGCTGCCAGGATGCTGCCGTCGCGGTCATCGCGCAGCGTCTGCCGGCCCGACGCTAGGCGCGCCGCAGCGGCTTGGGCTCCGCCAGCGTCATCGTCGCCGGCGCGGCCTCGGGTGCGGCCGCGCACGCGCCGCAACTGCTGCAACTGCCGGTGCTGGCGCAACCGCCGCCGACGCTGGCCGGTATGCGTGCGCGCAGTCGCGCGCCGAGTTTTCGCGAGAAGGCGGGGGCGCGTGACGATTCGAGCGCATCGGCGAGACGCGCGAGCGCCCTGCCCCAGACCGACGGCAGGTATTTGCGCAACACGCTGGTCGCGGCGAACGCGACGATCACGGCGACGACGGCGTACTGCAGGGCGAGCGAGGCGTTCATCTCAACTCAGCGCCTTCGTGATCTGGAAGGTGAGGAACGACGCGACGTACGCCAGCGCGAACAGGTAGCCGGCCGCGATCCAGACGTTGCGCCAGGAATTGGTTTCGCGCCGGATCACGGCGAGCGTCGAGAGGCACTGCGGCGCGAAGATGAACCAGACCAGCAGCGACAGCGCCGTCGCCAGCGGCCATTGCGTCGCGATCAGCGGGCCGAGTTCGGCGGCGATGGTGTCGTCCGATCCCGACAGCGCATACACGGTGCCGAGCGCGGACACGGCGACTTCGCGCGCGGCCATGCCCGGAATCAGCGCGATGCAGATCTGCCAGTTGAAGCCGATCGGTGCGAACACGACCTCGAGCCAGCGGCCGATGCGGCCGGCGAAGCTGTAGTCGATCGCGGGTCCGGTCGCACCTTCGGGCGGCGCCGGGAAACTCGACAGGAACCACAGCAGTATCGTCAGCGCGAGGATGATGCCGCCGACGCGCTTGAGAAAGATCCACGCGCGTTCCCAGAGCCCGATCGCCAGATCGCGCGGATGCGGCCAGCGATACGACGGCAGTTCGAGCAGCAGCGCATGTTCGCTGCGATCGCGGCGCAGGCGCTTCATCACGAACGCGACCGCGAGTGCGCTGACGATGCCGGCCACGTAGAGCGCGAACAGCACGACGCCCTGCAGGTTGAAGATCCCGGCCACCGTGCGCTGCGGGATGAACGCCGCGATCAGCAAGGTGTAGACCGGCAGCCGCGCCGAGCAGGTCATCAGCGGCGCGACCATGATCGTGGTCAGGCGGTCGCGCGGATCCTGGATGCTGCGCGTCGCCATGATGCCGGGAATCGCGCAGGCGAAGCTCGACAGCAGCGGAATGAACGAGCGGCCGCTCAGACCCGCCTTGAACATGAGCCGGTCGAGCAGGAATGCCGCGCGCGGCAGATAGCCCGACTCCTCGAGCGCGAGGATGAACAGGAACAGGATCAGGATCTGCGGCAGGAACACGAGCACGCTGCCGATGCCCGCGAACACGCCGTCGTTGAGCAGGCTGCGCAACGGGCCTTCGGGCAACGTCGACACGCTCCAGCCGCCGAGTGCCTTGATGCCGTTCTCGATGCCTTCCATCAGCGGCTCGGCCCACGAGAACACGCTCTGGAAGATCAGGAACATCAGCCCGGCCAGCAGCACGAGCCCCCAGACCGGATGCAGCGCGACGCGATCGATCGCGTCGTCCGTCGCCGCGGTTCGCGACGGCATGCTCACGGCCGCCGCGAGCAGCCGGCGCACTTCCGCATGCAGATCGTCGTCGGCCGCGCCGAGGACCGCAGGCCGCGGCACCACCGCATCGAGCCGTTCCACGAGCGACGCCGCACCGGAGCGCCGCACGGCCACGGTCTCGATGACCGGAATGCCGAGTTCGCGTTCGAGCGCGGCGATGTCGATGCGGATGCCGCGACGCGCGGCCGCATCCATCATGTTCAGCGCCAGCACGACCGGCAGGCCGAGCCGGCGCACTTCGAGCACGAAGCGCAGATGCAGGCGCAGGTTCGTCGCGTCGGCGACGCAGACCAGCAGATCCGGGCGCGTCTCGCCGGCCGCGATGCCCAGACAGACATCGCGCGTGATCGCTTCGTCGGGACTCGCCGCGTCGAGACTGTACGCGCCGGGCAGATCGAGCAGATCGACCACACGCCCCGACGGCGCGGTATAGCGTCCCTGCTTGCGCTCGACAGTGACGCCGGCGTAGTTCGCCACCTTCTGCCGGCTGCCGGTCAGCAGGTTGAACAGCGCGGTCTTGCCGCAGTTCGGATTGCCGACGAGCGCGACGCGCAACGCGGCCTCTGCCGTGCTCATGGATTCGCTCCGGCGGCCTGCAGCCGCACCCGCGCCGCCTCGCTGCGACGCAGCGCGAATCGCGTGAAGCCGATCTGCACCAGCAACGGATCGGCCCCTACCGGTCCCTGCGCGACGAGCTTGACCGGTTCGCCGGCGACGAAGCCGAGGTCCCGCAGGCGCCGGGCGATCGGATCGGCACTGCCGACATCCTCGACCTCGCGCACGACGGCCGTGTTGCCCGGAAGCAGTTCGGAAAGTCGCACAGGCAGATAGGCACTGAATAAGAATGGTTCGCGATTGTACCCGAGTGCGCCATGAGGGGATAGCAGGCAGCGCTCCACCTACGCTCCCGTTCGTTCTCCGGCACGCGGTTATCCGGACATTCGCCCTCCCCGCCCCGCTATCATCGGCATTTCCGGAGGGAGGGACCCAATGACCGCATCCGTTGCGCTGACCATCCGCGGCGCCGTCGCCGAGGTGCGACTCGCTCGTCCCGGCGTGCACAACGCCTTCGACGAACAGCTCATTGCCGAACTGACGACCACGCTGCAGACGCTGGATGCCGATGCGGCCGTGCGCGCGGTCGTGCTCACCGGCGAAGGCGCGTCGTTCTCGGCCGGCGCCGACCTCAACTGGATGCGCTCGATGGCCACGGCCAGCGAAGCCGACAATCTCGCCGATTCGCTGAAACTCGCCGCGCTGATGCGCACGCTGAACTACCTGTCCAAGCCGACGATCGCACGCGTGAACGGCGCGGCCTACGGCGGCGGTGTCGGCCTGGTCGCCTGCTGCGATGTCGCGATCGGCGTCGACGGCGCGAAATTCTCGCTGTCGGAAGTGAAGCTCGGCCTCGTCCCTGCCGTGATCTCGCCCTACGTCATCGCCGCAATCGGCGCGCGCCAGGCGCGTCGGCTGTTCGTCACGGGCGAAGTCTTCGACGCGGCCGAAGCACGCCGCATCCACCTGCTGCACGACACGGTCGCCGCCAGCGAACTCGACGCCGCCGTCGAACGGAGCCTGCACTGGCTCGGCAAAGGCGGCCCGCTCGCGCAGGCGGAGGCGAAGCGGCTCGCGCTCGCGATGGCCGGCATGACGGCCGCGAACCAGCACGAGCTCGATGCCGGCAACGCGGCGCTGATCGCCCGCCTGCGCGTGTCTGCCGAAGGCCAGCACGGCCTCGGCGCATTCCTCGACAAGCGCGCGCCGGACTGGGCGCGTGAGCGCTGATTGCCGGCGATGCGCCGGCGTAGCGCACGCGACGCTCACCGGCGACAGCAGGGCTATGCGGCGCTGCGTTTCTGGAATACCGAAATACGCCGCGACGAAGGATCCGTGCCCGTACGGAGCTTCGACGCGCCGCCTGCAGCGCCGTCGGCCGACGGCGCCAACCCGATCAAGGAGCCCCTGAAATGATCGACCATCTCGGTTTCAAGGTTGCCGATTACGACCGCAGCCTGAACTTCTACACGCAGGTGCTCGCACCGCTCGGCTATGGCCTCGTCATGGAAGTCACGCCGGCGATGACCGGCAACGGCTCGCGTCATGCCGGCTTCGGCAAGGACCGCAAGCCGGATTTCTGGATCGGCACCGGCGGCGACCCGACGCGCAACGGGCTGCACCTCGCGTTCGTCGCGAACGACCGCGCCGCGGTCGACGCGTTCTACGCCGCGGCCATCGCGGCCGGCGCGAAGGACAACGGCCCGCCGGGCCTGCGCACGACGTATCACCCGAACTACTACGGCGCCTTCGTGATCGATCCCGACGGCCACAACATCGAAGCCGTCTGTCACGCACCGGCCTGATCCGGACACTCCCGACCGCGCCGTCCGCCCTGACGCAACGGCTCAACCACGGAACGCGAACGATGCAAGGACTGTTTTCGAAGGTACTCATAGCGAATCGCGGCGAAATCGCCTGCCGCGTGATCCGCACCTGCCGCCGGCTCGGCATCG
>CAMLSI010000046.1 GCA_946482585.1 uncultured Lysobacteraceae bacterium | reverse complement strand
GCGACGACACGTGCGGCACGCTAGCGGCGCGGCCGCTTGCCCGATGCGCCGACAGTCGCGTCGTCGCGCTCTCCGAGCACGCGCTGCAGCAGCCAGCGCATCGTCTTGCGAACGGCCTTGACGTCGCGGCCCTCGGCCACGTCGAGCGCCGCACGATCGAACGCCGCGGAGAGCAATGACGCGAGCACCGCGACCGGAACGTTGCGCGCAAGCCCTGCAGCGGCAAGTCCTTCGGCCAGCGACTCGGCCGCGTTCGCGTCGTCGATGTCTCGCGCGCCGGCCGGGCCGAGCACGGCCGGTCCGTCGACCAGCAGCAGCCGCGTGCGGCCGCTCTCGCTCATCGCATCGAGATAGGCCTCGCTGCCGGCGAGCAGCGCCTGCCGCGGTGCGAGATCCTGCGCCGCAGCGGCTTCGATCCGCTCGCGCACGGCCTGAGCCTCCTGCGCGACCACGGCGCGGAACAGGTCACGCTTGTCGATGAAGTGATGATAGAGCGCTCCGCGCGTGATGCCGGCGGCGGCACAGAGTTCCGGCGTCGAGGTTTCGGCGTAGCCGCGCTGCACGAACAGTTCGCGGGCGGCCTGCAGCAGTGCGGCGCGTGTCGCATCGGTGCGCTCGCGGTTCGATCGTCGTTGCATACATACAGCCTGCATGTTATTTTGCAATTCACATACAGAATGTATGCAAACAAGCCGAACCGCAAGCCGCCGGAGCCTCCCCATGAAAATCACGAGCTACTACCCCGTCCTCATGACCGGCGATGTCGCCGCCACCGCGCAGTTCTATCGCGAGCACTTCGACTTCGCGGCACTGTTCGAAAGCGACTGGTACGTGCACCTGCAGCATGCGCAGGACGCGCGCATCAATCTCGCGATACTCGACGGCACCCACGAAACCATTCCCGCGCAGGGCCGCGGCCTCGCCGCGGGAATGCTGCTGAACTTCGAGGTGGACGACGTCGACGCCGTGCATGCGCGCCTGCGGGACGCCGGACTGCCGATACTGCGGTCGCTGCGCGACGAGGCCTTCGGCCAGCGTCACTTCATCACGGCCGATCCGAACGGCGTGCTCATCGACGTGATCACGCCGATTCCGCCGAGCGCGGAATTCGCCGCGCAGTACGTGGAATCGGCGCTGCCGCGCTGACCGCACGACGCGGCCGCGGCCGCGCCGGCGAGCGGGTCGCTCCTCGCTCTGGGAAAAGCGCCGGCACGGACTTCACTTGCCGGCGCGAAGCCGCTACCTTGCAGAGCCCGCCCGTGCGAGCGCTGCCGTGTTCCGAACCGCCATCGTCCGACCGCCGAGCCCGAACTTCGCCGATGGCCTCACGCGCGAAAATCTCGGCCCGCCCGATTACGCCACTGCGCTGGCGCAGCATGCGCACTACTGCGCGGCGCTCGAACGCTGCGGCCTCGCCCTGATCCGGCTCGACGCCGATGCGCGCCATCCCGATGCGACCTTCGTCGAAGACACGGCCGTGCTGTTGCCGCGCTGCAACGTCATCACGCGCCCCGGCGCGGAAAGTCGCAGCGGCGAGATCGACGCGATCCGCGTGAGCCTTGCGCAACAAGGAATCGCATTCGATGCGATCGGCGCGCCCGGCACGGTCGACGGCGGCGACATCTGCGAAGCCGGCGAGCACGTGTTCATCGGCGTGTCGGCGCGCACGAACGCGGAAGGCGCCGCGCAACTCGCCGCGTTGCTCGAGGCGGCCGGCTACGGCACGAGCCTCGTCGACATTCGCGGCGTCGACGGCATCCTGCACCTGAAGAGCGGCATGAGCTGGCTCGGCGACGGACGCCTGCTGCTCATCGACGCGCTGATCCACGATCCGGCGTTCGCGCGCTACGAGCGAATCCGCGTGGAATCCGACGAAGCCTATGCGGCGAACGCGGTGCGCGTGAACGACTACGTGCTCCTGGCGGCGGGCTATCGCCGCACGGCGGCGCGACTGCGCGAACTCGGCTACGCGCTGATCGAACTCGACATGAGCGAACTCCGCAAGATGGACGGCGGCCTGAGCTGCCTCTCGCTGCGCTACTGAACGACATCGCATGAGCCTCGTCATCGCCACCAAACGCCTGGCCCTGCACCGCTTCGATCCGGAAGGCGACGCCGCCTTCGTGCTGCAGCTCGTCAACGAACCGGCGTGGCTGCAGTTCATCGGCGACAAGGGCGTGCGCTCGCTCGACGACGCGCGCGCCTATCTCGTCAACGGTCCGCTCGCCATGTACGAACGGTGCGGACACGGCCTCTATCGCGTCGACCTCAAGAGCACCGGCGAAGCCGTCGGCATGTGCGGCCTCATCAAGCGCGACACGCTGCCCGACGTCGACGTCGGATACGCGTTCCTTCCGGCGCACTGGGGCCGCGGCTATGCCGAGGAAGCCACGCGCGCGACGCTCGCGCATGCGCAGGAACTCGGCCTGCGCCGCATCCTCGCGATCGTCACGCCCGGCAACGAGCGCTCCATCCGTCTGCTCGGCAAACTCGGCCTGCGTCACGAGCGCGATATCGAGACTGCGCCGGGCTCCGTCGCCGCGCTCTTCGCAACCGACTTCTGAGCGACGACGATGCCGTCGACGCGTTCGCTCCTGATCATCACCGCCGTACTCGGCGCATTCGCGGTCGGATCCGGCGCGTTCGGCGCGCATGCGCTGCGCGACACGCTCGACGCCTCCGCGCTCGCGCTCTGGCGCACCGCGGTCGACTATCTGTTCTGGCACGTGCTCGCCGCGCTGTTCGCGGCACGCTACGCGGAATCGGCCGGCGCGCGCGGCGCCGCCGTCGCCGCGATGCTGTTCCTCGCCGGCGCCTTCGTCTTCGCATCGACCCTGTTCGCGCTCGCGCTCGGCGCGCCGCGCGTGCTCGGCGCCGTCACGCCGCTCGGCGGAGCCGCACTGATGGCCGGATGGTTCACCCTCGCATGGGCGGCGTCTCGCCAAAAGCGCTAGGCCTGCAACGCCAACCCCGAAAAAAATCCGCACGCCGGTTGCAGCCGGCGTGCGGACCTCAGGGGGAGAAACGTAGTGCATGAACGTTGCGCCATCCGTGGCGCCCCACCCCACTCCAAAGCGATGTGCGGCTCTGCCGGGCGGCAGCACCGCGATTTCCGTCAGAAGTGCGTCACGCGCCGGTCGACGAAGATCGGGCCCTGCGCCGAGTACGACGGCACCGGCAGGAACGCGCTGGCCTGCTGCTCGATCTGGCAGCGCAATTCGATCGCGACGGTGTAGCTGCCGACGTCGAGCGGCGCGTTCGTCGCGAGACTGGTCAGATCGATCTCGCCGCCGATTTCCTTGCTCGCGCCCGGCGCCACCGAGAAGGTCGTGACGACCTGCGCGAAACGACGCGTCGCCGACCAGGTGTTCACGGTCTCGCCGGACGCGTCGCGCAGCGTGATCTCGAACTGCTGGGTGCTCGGGCAAGTGAAGGTCTGCGCCTGCGTGCCGGCGTTTTCGATCTTCAGCGTCGCGCTCACGCGCGGCGTCACGTTCACGAGCACGCGCGGCCCCGGCAACAGCGCGCTGACGCGGATGCCTTCGGCCGCAGCGGCCTGGCCGATCGCGGTCGAGCCGATGCGCGCGTTCTGCAGCGCGTATTCCTTCGCGCCGGCGATGTTGCTCTCGCTCCACTTGACCAGGCCGACGTTCGGCGCGAACCACGCGCTGATCAGGCCGGCGTCGGCGCAGCTGCGGCCGAAGTCCAGACGCGTGACGCGCTGGAAGCTGCCGGCGGGCACGGTCAGGCTGAGATTCTTCGCCGCGACCGTCGCGCTGTTGTTGCAGCCGCCGAGCGCGAGGTTGAAGCGCGTGCCGACGTTGCGCGCGAAATCGGCGAGCAGCACGTTCGCGCCGGTGTCTTCGTTGTAGACGTAGACGCGCGAATCGGTCGGCTCCGAGCTGATCCAGCCCGTTCCCACCAGCGGATACGCCGTGACGTGGCGCCAGCTGCCGGCGCTGTCGTCGACGCGAATCTCGCGCGTCGCGCCGTTGGCCGTCACGTAGTTCGCGACGTCGCCGACGTTGAGCGGCAGGAATTCGCTGGCGGCGGCGCTGCCCGCGAACAATACGGCGATGGCGACAAAAATAGACTTCCTCATGGTTCCTCCGTAGAACCGTTGCCGGACAGCGATCCGGGCAGGACGCGACGGGCATCGCGTCCGGCCAGCCGGCCGGTGCTCCTTCATGGAGCGATCGAATACGGCATCGCCGCGTTCCGCGCGCAGCCGCCCGCACGACCGGCATTGCGGTCGAGTGATGGGCTGTCGGCGGGGACGGGACGATGCATCCGGGCGACTGCACCGGACGACGCGAATCTTAGCTACGCGTGATGCAACGCACAATACGGCAATATTGCAGATTTGTGCACAAATAAAAAGCCGCGAGGCGGCGCTCGCGGCTCGTCACAACGCTTCCTGCCGATTTGTACGGACAGCGCGAACGCTGTTTGAATTTTCGACGTGCGTCGCCGCTATTTCGAAACCGGGGACTTCTTCGCGTCGGGCTTCTTCTCGCCCAGCGGCTTGAGAAAATCCTCGACGCTCTTGTCGAAGTTCGCCGACTTGTATGCCGGCAGCACGAAGGTCCAGCCGTCGAAACGCTTTGAAAGGCTCGCGACTTCCGCATCGAGCTTCGCCGCACGCTCGGCCTTGTCCTTGACCGGATCGGCGGGCGGCGGCGTCTTGCCCGTGTCGCCCGCAGCAGCCTCCGACGCCTTGCTCGCCGCCGCCTGTGCGGCGGCGGCGACGGAGGCATCGAACGCCGCCTCGTCCTTGCGCGCCGTGAACTGCGCGCGGAACGTGTCGTCCTTCTTCCAGCCGGTCATGTCGACGACGACGCCGTCGAAGGTCGCGAACGTCGCGCGATAGATCTTGCCGTCGGCCGGCGGCGGCGCTTCGGCCGCGGGAACGACATCGTCGAAGTTCAGCCCGGCCAAGGTGGTCGCCTGCGAATTCGCGGCGAATTCCGACGCGAGCTCGCGGCCCTTCGGCAAATCGGCGACCCGGTAGTTCGTGGCTGCGGCGTCATCCTTGGCAATGCGCGCCGTCTTGCCGTCCGGACGCGTCCAGGCGACGTCGCGCACGCGCGTCGCCGGCAGGTCGACGATGCTCTTGTCGAGCCAGTTGGCCGCCGTCTTGTCGGGAATCAGGCTGCCCTTCGCGAGCCAGCTCTGCTTGTCGCCGGCGCGACGCACGTAGGTCGAATCGCCGCGCGCATTGACGATGCCGACGATGAGTTGCGCCGGCTGCGGCAGACCGTCGATCGCGACGAGCACGCCCTTCGCGCCGGCAGCGCCGACATCCTCGACGCCGATCTCCGCGTAGCGCTGCTCGTTCGCGGTCTTCTGCTCGGTCAACGGCGCCTGGCTCAGCTTCAACAGGTATTCGCGGACTTTGCCCGCGTCGGCGCGATAGCCGCCTTTCTCGGCGAGCGTCCAGCCCTGGTCGGTCCTGTCGAGGGTCGCGATGCGCTTCTGGCCCGGCCCGGTCAGGCTGATGCGCTTCACGTCGTTGATCCGCGCGGCCAGGCCCGGCAGCACTTCGCCGGCACCCTGCGCGGTCTCGGCCGCCGGCTTGCGCGCGGCGCTGATCGCCGCGGCGATCGCGATCGCAACCACGGCAGCGACGCCGAGACCGATCACGGTTTTGGAGTTCATGTGATTCATGATCTGTGTTCCGTCCTCAATCGCGCGCGCGGCGCACCTTCCAGCCGGCGAAGCCGAGCGCCGCGAGAATCAGCAGCAACGGCACCAGCAGGATATTGATGAACTTCAGTCGCGTGCCGAGCGCCTCGATGTCGGCATCGAGCTGACGACGCACCTCGCGCAGCTGCTTGCGGATGTCGACCTTGCGCTTGAGGAAGTTGTCGAGTTCGGCCTTCTGCTCGGCCGACAGCACCATGGCCTGGTCCTGACTCTTCGCGCTCTGCAGTTCGGTGAGCTTGCGCTCGGTCTCGCCGAGCTCCTGCTGCAGCTGCTTTTCCTTCTGGCGGAAGCTGTCGTCGGCCTTGCGCTTGAGTTCGGCGACTTTCGTGAACGGCCGCTGCGAGGTCGCACGTCCGCGGATCGAGATCAGGTCGGAGTCGCCGGCGAGATTGTCGACCGCATTGATGACGAGATCGCCGTTGTTCGCGAAGGCGTTCAGCACCTTCTGGCCGAAGAAGTTCTGCACGTCGGCCCAGAGCCGGTCGCTGAGGATATCGGTGTCGGCGAACACGACCACGGCGTTGCTCTCCTTCGCCTCGGCCAGATGACCCGCGTCCGTGCGTTCCGGGAACGCAGTCTTGAAGCGGCCTTCGAGACGCGCGGCCAGCACGAACGGCTGTCCCGTCGGCTTGAAGTCGGCGAGCAGCGTCGACGGATCGGCGAGGAATTTCAGGCGCTCGGCCGGCACGCTCATCGACTGGTCGCTCGACTGGATCAGCGGCACCAGCTTCGACGGGGAGTCCTTCGACAGTTCCAGATATCCCACCGTGGACATGTTGATCGCGTCGAGGTTGGCCGTGATCACATCGTCGGTGCTGAGATCCTTGCGCGTGAAGCCGAGCACGCCCGGATGACGCACCGGCGGCGCGTTCTGGGCGACGCTGATCTGCAGCGCATGCGCGCGGTCGAGCACGACCTTGTCGCGCGCGTAGTCCAGGCCCCAGGCCTTGAACAGCCGGGACAGGTCCGACGATTTGTCGGCCAGCAGCGCCGCCTGCGGGTTCTCCGGGTCGGCGCCGCTCTGGTCCTGTTCGGCGTTCGGGTCGACGAACACGAGCAGGTGTCCGCCGCGCAATACGAACTGATCGAGCGCGTACAGCGCATCGTCGCCGAGGTCCTTCGGATGCACGAGGACGACGACATTGATGTCGTTCTCGACGGTCTTGAGCGCGGCGGCGTTCATCTGGCGCACGTCGAAGAACTGCGAGAGCTCGCCGTAGACGGCCCAGGGCTCGCGCATCTGGCGCGTGGCCGGATCGAAGCCCATCGTCATCGGCAGGCTGCTCACGAAACCGATGGCGGGTTTCTTGTTCGTGCCGAGATCGTGGATGAGCTTGGCGATGTCGTACTCGGCCAGGTTCTCGCGGCCCGGATCGAACAGCGGGATCTTCGCCTCACCGTTCGTGGAATTGCTGCCGTAGACGCCGAGAAACACGCTTTCGCCGGCCGGACCGAACGGCAGGCCCTGTATGCCGGAGGCGACCGCGTTGTCTTCGTCTTCGGAATACGCCAGCGGGTCGACGACCTTGAGGCGGATCTTGCCGTCGGAGCGCGCCGCGAATTCCTCGAGCAGTTCCCGCACGCGCGGGTAGTAGGCGCGCAGCGCACGCGCGCTGGGGTTGTCGGTGTCGGCCGTGCCGCGATCGGAGAAATACAGCGTGAGCTGGATCGGCTCCTCGAGCTTGCCGAGCAGACTGCGCGTACCCGCGGACAGGGTATACAAGTTGTTTTCGGTGAGATCGACGCGCGCGCCGCGCAGCAGCAGGTTGCTGACGAGCACGACGGCGACGAACAGCAGAGCGAGGATGAACAGCGCGCTGCCGGTCAGGGTCTTGCGATTGAACGCCATGGCGGGGTCCCTCCTCAGTCGGCTTTCTTCAGGTCGATCACGATGGCCGTCGCATACAGCCAGGCCACGATCGTGAGCGCGAAGTAGACGAGGTCGCGCAGGTCGACGACGCCCTTGGATATGGCCTGGAAGTGCGAGAACAGGCTCAGACCTGCGATCGCGTCGACGACGCCTTGCGGCAGGAAGGTCTGGAAGAAGCCGAGCACGAGCGGAAAGCCTGCCATCAGCAGCAGGAAGCAGATCACTGCCGTGAGAATGAACGCGACGACCTGATTACGCGTCGCGGCCGACAGGCACGAGCCGATCGCGAGGAAGGCGCCGGCCATCAGCAGACTGCCGATGTAGCTCGCGACGATGACGCCGTTGTCGGGATCGCCGAGATAGTTCACGGTGATCCAGATCGGGAACGTCAGCGCGAGCGCGATGCCGACGAAGGCCCAGGCCGCGAGGAATTTCGCGACGACGGCCTGCCACATCGTGATCGGCAGGGTCAGCAGCAGCTCGATGGTGCCGCTCTTGCGCTCCTCGGCCCAGAGCCGCATCGCGATCGCCGGCCCGAGGAACAGGTAGAGCCACGGATGGAAACTGAAGAACGGCTGCAGATCGGCGCGGCCGCGCTCGAAGAACTCGCCGTAATAGAAGGTCATCGCGCCCGCGAGGATCAGGAAGATCACGATGAACACGTAAGCGACGGGCGTCGAGAAATAGCTCGCGAGTTCGCGCCGGAAGACGGTCTTGACCGGATTCATGCGCGGACCTCCCCCTGCGACAGCGTGATGCTGCGGAAGACTTCGTCGAGCCGGCCGGCTTCGAGCTGCAGCTGGCTCACCTCGACACCCTGCGATTTCAGCGCATCGCTGATCGGCACGAAGATCGCGCGCCCTTTCTTCGGAATCGCGGTGATGCGATGGTCGTGCGGATCGATCTCGATGGTTTCGATGTCGGCGACCCGCGCGAGCGCCTCGCGCGCCGCGCCGGTGTTGGCCGCCGTCAGCGATACGGCACCGTGGTAGCGCGAGCGCGCTTCCAGTTCCGACGGCGTCGCGTCGGCGAGCAGACGGCCGCCCGCGATGACGACGGCGCGCGTGCAGACCGCGTGCACTTCCTCGAGGATGTGCGTGGAAATGACGATGATCTTGTCGGCGGCCATCGCATTGATGAGGCCGCGCACTTCATGCTTCTGGTTCGGATCGAGGCCGTCGGTGGGCTCGTCGAGCACCAGCACCGGCGGATCATGCAGGATCGCCTGGGCGAGTCCGACGCGGCGCTTGAAACCCTTCGACAGCGTGTCGATGGACTGGCCGAGCACCGATTCGAGCTGCAGACGGCCGATGACGTCATCGATGCGTTGCTTGCGGCGCTCGCCGGCGAGGCCGCGCACGTCGGCCACGAATTCCAGGAAGGCACGCGGCGTCATCTCGCCGTAGCTCGGCGCGCCTTCGGGCAGATAGCCGAGCGCGCGCTTGGCTTCGATGGGCTGGCTCTCCACGTCGAAACCGCAGACCCTGGCGCCGCCGGAAGTCGGCGCCAGAAAGCCCGCGATCATTTTCATCGTCGTGGATTTGCCGGCCCCGTTGGGACCGAGGAAACCGAGCACCTGGCCCGGCTCGACCTTGAACGAAATGCCGTCGACGGCCGTGAGCGGACCGTAGCGTTTCGTCAGTGCAGAAGTTTCGATCATCGTCTGATCACCCATGATTTCCAGTGCGCGCCGCTCCCCGATCGCGCGGCTGGCGCGAACGAGCGGAACGACGATGTGTTTTGGCCGGTGCGTCGGCACCGGTGCTCCCGGCAACTGCGGTCCGGCACGGGAATCAGGCCACGTGCTCGCAGGCGGATGCGACGCAATGTACCGCAAAGCTGCGCAAAAGTTCCCGAAGCCTGCGCACGCGCCGACTCGCGAATGCAGGAGGCGACCGCCGCGCACGCGAATCCCTGGGAGAATGCGCGACCGTTTCGTCCGCACAAACGAAAAGCCCCCGCGATGGCGGGGGCTTTCGGTGTTACCGGATTGCCGGTCTCAGCGCTGACCAGCGGCCGCGGCAGGTGCGGGCGGCGGTGTGACGGGTTCGTTGGCCGGCACGTTGTCGGTGATCGGCAAGTAGACCTTGAACTGCTGCTCGTCGTCGGCAACGGTCGCCGGATCGGTGGTCATCACGTCGAAGTAGCGGCTCGTGTTTTCGTTGAAGCGATAACCCAGCGACATCGCGTAGGCCTTGAGCGCGAGGCGCGTCAGCGGCAGGCCCGCCGGGCTGCCCATCCAGGTCGCCACGAGCGCCTTGCCCGCATAGCCCGTGCGCGCCACGACGCTGCCCGACACGACGAGATTGCCCTTGCGGTCGATCTGGCCCGGCGTCGGCGCCGGCGGCTCCGCGCCCTCTTCGGCGGCGGTCTGCTCGGCCACGCTCGGGGGCGTCGCCGGACCGATCGTGTATTCCTTGCCGTCGATCGTCAGCGTTGCGCTGCTGACCGGCACGGCGACATCGAACACGTAGTTCTCGTCGCCCCATTCCACGGTCGTGATGTGACGCGGACCGATGGCGGTGAGATTCTGCTTCTTCATGACCGCGGCGATTTCCGCCATCGCCTTGTCGGTCGCCGCGGCGACTTCGTCGAGGCTGCGCGGCGCGGTCGTCGAAACGACGAGATGCGGCTGCGCCGGCACATCGGCGACGAAGATTTCGGTCTGGCTGTAGTCGACGTTCGGGATCGCGGCCATCTGCTGGCTCAGGCTCGCGAGATTCAGCTGGATCTGCGTGGCCGGATCGCCGTTGATGTAGAGACCCGAATAGCGCGCGATCATGTCCCAGCCGTAGTCGACGTCATAGGCCCAGGTCACTTTGGTGATGCGGCCGTTCTTCTGCGGTTCCAGCGTGATCGTGAAGCGCTTGTTCTCGCCCTTCCACGCGTTGTCGACCTTCCACGCCACGCTCGCATCGCCTTCCTTCGACGTGATCTCGTAGCTGCCGTTGCCCGGATTCGGCTTGGTGCTGGTCCAGTTGAGCTTCGCGCCGGGGCCGTAGGTCGGGCCTTCGAGCGTGAACTGGGTCTTCGCATCGAGCATGCGTACCGAACCCCAGTCGGAGAATCGGCGAAAATTGCTGAGCATGTCGGCGATGTGCCGCGTGTTGTGGCTGATCTCGACGGAACGTTCGATGTGTCCGGACGACGGCAGCGCCAGTCCGACAATCAGGGCCAGCGCGAACACCATGATCGCGGCCACAATGAACTCAAGAATACGCGTCATTCCAGATGTCTCCAGGACTAATCCGTCGGGCGGTCTCCGGACCGCCGCAAGCTTTCAGCAAGGTCGAGAATCAACGATGCCGGGCACGCGCCGTTCCAGCGCCGACCGGTACACCGAGTCGCGCATGGTACTTGCTCCAGACAGCGATAGCTATTACCTGAACCCCGTCATATCGACGACTTGACAGCGCCGCGCGATTGCTCGCGGCGAACTGTAATTCCTTGTTACGACAAGGGTTTGACGTGTCCGCTCGACACGCCCCGGCGCGTCGCGTCCGGGCCGGCCGCGTCCGGCCCGCAAGCAGCGCAACGCGCGCTGCGGGATTCCCGCTCAGACGATGCCGAGCTCGAAGGCCTTGAGCACGGCGCGCGTACGGTCGCGCACGCCAAGCTTGGACAGAATGTTGGACACGTGATTCTTGACCGTGCCCTCCGCCACCCCGAGCGAGTTCGCGATTTCCTTGTTGCTGTAGCCGCCGGCCATGAGGCGCAGGATCTCGGTCTCGCGCTCAGTCAACGGATCCGGGCGATCGAGGCTCACGAACTCGTTGTGCATGCGCTCGAGCCCCGACAGCAGCCGCTGCGTCACGACCGGCGCGACCAGCGAACCGCCGGCGGCGACGGTCTTGACCGCGTCCACGAGCTGGTCGAGCGAGACGTCCTTGAGCAGATAGCCGCGCGCGCCGGCCTTGAGCCCGGCGAGCACGAGCTGGTCGTCGTCGAACGTCGTCAGGATGATGGTCGCGGGAAGCTGGTTCGACTGCGCGAGGCTGTTGAGCACGTCGATGCCGCTCATTCCCGGCATGCGCAGGTCGAGCAGCACGACATCGGGCTTCTTCTGCGGAATCATCTCGACCGCCTGCACGCCGTCGGCGGCTTCGGCAATCACGCGAATGTCGTCGGAAAGCTCGAGCAGACTCCGGATACCCTGCCGCACCAGCGTCTGATCGTCTACCAGCAATACCGAAATCATGCAGTCGTCTCCAGGGGCAGCCGGGCGTCGAGGGCGAAGCCCCGGTCCCGCGCCGTCGTGATGTCCAGGCGCCCGCCGAACTGGGCGAGCCGTTCGCGCATGCCGGCAAGACCATTGCCGGGCTTGAGATTGTCGCTGCCGCGGCCGTCGTCGCGCGCATGGATGGCGATCTCGCCGTCCTTCTGCTCGAAACACAGCCAAAGCGTACGCGCGCCGGAATGGCGCACGGTATTCGTGATGACTTCCTGCGCGCAGCGCAGCAGCACCTGCGCACGGTGCGGATCGTCGACGCCGAAGCGTGGCGGCAGTTCCAGCTGGATGTCGAGCTGCGGCACGCCCTCGATCAGTGTGTGCAGCGCCTGAGTCAGGTCGATGCGGTCGTCTTCACGCATCTGGCTGACGACTTCGCGTACGTCGCCGAGCAGCAGCTTGGCCACGGACTGCGCCTTGCGCACGTGCTCCTGCGCGGGCGACTGCACGAGATGGCTCGCGACTTCGAGATTGAGGCTGAGCGCGGTCAGGTGATGGCCGACGAGATCGTGCAATTCGCGCGCTATGCGCAGGCGCTCGGCGATGCGGCTGGATTCGGCCAGCAGCGCGCGCGTCGCGCGCAGTTCGGAATTCAGCCGGCGCTGCTCCTCGCGCGCCTCGCCCTGCTGCTTGGCGATCAGCGACGTGAAGAACACCAGTGCGGAAATGCCGAGATAGAGGCTCGACTGCAGCACCGCGTCGCCGATGGTCCAGCCCGGATTGCTCGCGAATACCGGCACCAGCACGTAGTTCTGCGCGACCATGCAGATCATCGCGACGCGCAGCGGCATGAGCCAGGGCAGCAGCATCGATTGCACGACGAGCAGCATCGCGCTGAGCCCGCTCTGGCTGTACCAGCCGATCGCGACCGCGAGCGCGACGAGTACGGCGAGCAGCGCGAGTTTCAACGGCACGAAGCGACGGCTGCCGAGCTTCAGCAGCAACACCCAGAACACGATGCCGAACGCGGCATAGCAGACCACCCAGGCCGACAGGTGCCACAGGGGGCGCTGGTCGGCGATCAATTCGTTGACGAGGCTCTCGTAGCGCAGCAGCGGCATGCCAGCCGACACGTACGTGAACAGCCCGGCGTAGCGCATCAGGCGAATGTGGTTGATCTGGGCGATCTGCATGGCGCGCATGATAGGCGCCTGCGAGCATCGGTGTACCTGCCCGAAGTCAGGCGTCGCGCCCGGCGCGGGGGCGCCGCCCCCCTCCGCGCCGGCGGTCGCGGAAATCGCCGCGGCAGCCGCCTCCCGCGGCGCATCATGGCCAGTCCGGCAGCCCCATGCGATACTTGCGCAGTCCGTGGGCCGCCATCGGTAGGCCGCCCCGCAATACCGCTGGAGCAACGAATGGCTATCGCCATCCGCGACGTGCGCGAGCACGAGCTGGATTCCGTCCTTGCATTGAACAACGCCGCCGGACCGACCATCCTTGCCCTGGATTCGACGCGAATCCGCTGGTTTTTCGACAACGCGGACTATTTCCGCATCGCCGACGTCGACGGCCACGTCGCCGGTTTCCTGATCGCGATGCGCGAGACCTGCGATTACGAAAGCCCCAATTTCCGCTGGTTTCGCGAGCGTTTCGCCGCGTTCGTCTACATCGACCGCATCGTCATCGCGAAGCCCTACCGAGGCCTCGGCCTCGGCCGCGTGTTCTATGCCGACGCGACGAGCTACGCCGAAGTGCGCGTGCCCGTGCTGTCGTGCGAAGTGTTCCTCGAGCCGCGCGACGACGTGTCGGTGCTGTTCCACGGCACCTACGGTTTCCAGGAGGTCGGGCAGCAGATCATGCCCGGCCTCGGCAAGCGCGTGAGCCTGCTCGCCAAGAACCTGCCGAGCTTCGATTTCGTGCGCAGCACCTACCTCGACGGCCCCACCGGCCAGTTGCCTAACCAGCCCTGGCTCGCCGAGCGCGCGCGACAGGGCCAGAGTTCGCCGCGGCGCGCAGCAGGCGGAATCTGACCGCATGAGCCGACCGCTGCCCAGTTTCGAGCCGGTGGGAGAACTCAAGTTCGGCCAGGTCGGCATCGCCAATCTGCGCCTGAAAAGCCTCGACGACGCCACGCTCGCGCAGGAGCTCCGGCTGAAACTCGACACCGCGCCGCAGCTGTTCCTGCGCGCGCCGGTCGTGCTGGACCTGAGCCACCTGCCGCAGCTGCCCGACGCCGACCGCGTGCGCGCGGTGCTCGCGACGATACGTGCGAGCGGCATGCTGCCGGTGGGCCTCGCCTACGGCACGAGCGAAAACGAAGCGCTGGCGCGCGCGCTCGATCTGCCGCTGTTCGCGAAATTCCGCGCGGCCTATGAAAGCGCCGCCGGAACCGCGCCGGAACCCGCCGCGGCCGCCGTCGAAACCGTTGCGGCGCCCGTGCCGGCGCCGGCCCGCGCGACGCCGCCTCCGCCCAGTGCCCCCCGCGGCGCGGCCGGCATGCTGCAGTCGCTGCCGGTACGTTCGGGCCAGCAGGTCTACGCGCGCGGCTCGGATCTCGTCATCACGGCGGTCGTCGGTCACGGCGCCGAAGTCATCGCCGACGGCTCGGTCCACGTCTACGCGGCGCTGCGCGGCAAGGCGATCGCGGGCGCCCAGGGCGACACCTCGGCGCGCATCTTCTGCCAGGATTTCCAGGCCGAACTCGTGTCGATCGCGGGTCACTACCGCGTTTTCGAAGACATCCCGGCCGATCTGCGCGGCAAACCCGTGCAGGTCTGGCTGGAGGGGGAGAAGCTGCTGCTGGCCAGGCTCGGTCCGTAGCGCAAAAGCGACAAGAGCCATTGTGGAGAGAGCAACTTGACCGAATTCATCGTCATCACCTCCGGCAAGGGCGGCGTCGGCAAGACCACGTCGAGCGCGTCGGTCGCCGTGGGACTGGCCAAGCACGGCAAGAAGGTCGCCGTGATCGATTTCGACGTCGGCCTGCGCAACCTCGACCTGATCATGGGCTGCGAGCGCCGCGTCGTGTACGACTTCGTCAACGTAATCCATCAGGAATGCACGTTGAAGCAGGCACTGATCAAGGACAAGCGCTACGAGAACCTGCACGTCCTCGCCGCTTCGCAGACGCGCGACAAGGACGCGCTGACCAAGGAAGGCGTCGAGCGCGTCCTCAACGAACTGAAAGACGAAGGCTTCGACTACGTCCTCTGCGATTCGCCGGCCGGCATCGAGAAGGGCGCGTTCCTCGCGATGTACTTCGCCGACCGCGCGATCGTCGTGGTCAATCCGGAAGTCTCGTCGGTGCGCGACTCCGACCGCATCCTGGGCCTGCTGTCGTCCAAGACGCGCCGCGCCGAAACCGGTGCGACGCCGGTCGTGCAGCATCTGCTGCTGACGCGCTACAACCCGACGCGCGTCGCGGCGGGCGACATGATGAGCATCGACGACGTCAAGGAAATCCTCGGCATCGAAGTGCTCGGTGTCATCCCGGAATCGGAAGGCGTGCTCGCCGCCTCGAACTCGGGCGTTCCGGTGATCCTCGACGAAGCCTCGAACGCCGGCCATGCCTACGACGACGCCGTCGCGCGGCTGCTCGGCGAAACGCGCCCGATGCGATTCCTCGACGCACCGAAGAAGGGCATCCTCTCGCGACTGTTCGGGAGCTGAGCATGGGCCTGTTCGATTTCCTGCGCGGCACCCCGAAGCAGACCAAGGAGCGGCTGCGCATCATCGTCGCGCAAGAGCGCAGCGCTCGCGGCAGCCCGGACTACCTGCCGCTGCTGCGGCGCGAGCTGCTCGAAGTGATCCGCAAATACGTCAACGTCGATCAGGAAGCCGTCGACATCCAGGTCAAGCGCGACGGCGACCACGAAGTGCTCGACTTGACCGTGACCTTGCCCGACAAGGCCAGCGCGGCCGCCGCCGCGGCAGCCGCGGCGCGCGAAGCCTGAGCGACGCGGTTTCGATGCGGCAGACGCTCCTGACGGCATGACCATGCACGACGGCGCCGCCCGCGAACCGCAGGCGGCGAATCTCCCGGATGCGGCGGCGCACGCCGCCGCAGACCGCGTGCTCACGCTCGCCGACATCGATGTCGCCGCACTGCGCGCGCTGCTGGCCGCGCACGCGCTCGAGCTCGTCGAAGTAGCCGAAGGCGCGCCGATTCCCGGCAGCTACTGGGGCGAACCGGAAGCGGGCCTGATCGGCTGCCGCGTCTACGTGCGCGGCGACACGCCGGTGCATTCGGCGCTGCACGAAGCCTGTCATCTGATCGTGCAGCCGCCCGAACGTCGCGCCCAGGTCCATACCGACGCGACCGACTCCGTCGCCGAAGAAGACGCGACCTGCTATCTGCAGATCGTGCTCGCCGGACAGTTGCGCGATGTCGGCAGCGCCCGGCTCATGCGTGACATGGACACCTGGGGTTACACCTATCGGCTCGGCTCGACACGTGCCTGGTTCGAGCGGGATGCCGACGATGCGCGCGCGTGGCTGGTCGAGAAGGGACTGCTGCCCGCGTAGTCGAACGGCACGCAAGAACGAGGATCGCGGGTCGCGCTATTCGAGGCGCGACGTATCCGGCCGCGCCTCGCCTGAAATCCGCTCGACTATTTCACTGTCACCGTGATCTTCTTCGACAGGATCGGCGGATCGAACGGAATGTGCAGCGCGTCGCCGAGGACGAGCTGCAGCGTGTGCTTGCCGGGCGGCAAGGTCAGCGTCGTCTCGGTCTGGCCGCCGCCGAAATGCTTGTGCGTGTCGTCGTTGGGCAGCGGCTGGTTCATCGGCGACAGCTCGGCCACGTCGATGAGCAGATGGTGATGGCCGGTCTTCTCGGTCGTGACGCCGGCCGGCGCGACGCCCATGCCCTTGAG
>CAMLSI010000045.1 GCA_946482585.1 uncultured Lysobacteraceae bacterium | reverse complement strand
ACGGCCGCCGCATGTACGAGACCTGGTACAAGATGACGCAGATGGTGCTGACCGGTTTCCCGCTGGCCAAGGTGCTCACGCACCAGATCCACATCGACGACTTCCAGCGCGGTTTCGATCTCATGGAAGCCGGCAACTGCGGCAAGGTCGTCTGCAGCTGGAACTGACGCGAACGCCGGCGCCGTCCCGCGGCGGCACCGGCGCCGTGCAAGGCGCTTTCACGATGTCTCGTCTGCCGCTCCGCCTCATCGCCGCCGCGTTCGCGCTGGCCGCTTCGTGCGCAGGCGCCGAGGAAGCGTTCGAAGCCGAACCGAGCCTCGACGCCGCCGCCGTCGTGCAGCCGGCGCTGCTGTCGGCGCCGAACGCGACGGTCGCGCCGCAGGCTGTCGTGCACGGTTACATGGCGCGCTTCGAACTGACCACGCCATTCGGGCAATTGCCGGCGGAAAGCGTCGAACTGCTCGCGATCCGGCAGGCGGAGATTCCTGCGATCGAGACGCTGGAACGCGCCAGCCGCAGCGGCGCGTTCGCGCACGCGCTCGGCGAGAAGTTCAGGAAAACCGGCAAGTCGGTCTGGCAGGTCGTGTCGAACCCGATCGATACCCTGGCCGGATTGCCGGCCGGCGTCGCGCGCTATTTCCGCAAGCAGGTACAGCGCTGGAGCGGCCGCGCGCAATCGGTCAGCGATCGCGCCGCGCGCGAATTCGGCGCCGACGGCGATCCGTTCCGTACGCCGCAGGCGCCGATGGGCGCCGCGCGCGAGCCGCTGCCGGGCGAAGCCGCGCCGAAACCCGACAAGCCCTGGTACGGCAGCGTCGGCAAGGAAATCGGACGCGAGGCCAAGCGTCAGCTCGACTACAACAAGATGCGGCGCGAGATGGCCAAGCATCTCGGCGTGGACCCTAGTTCCAGCAATCCGCTGCTGCGCGAGCGGCTCGACACGCTGGCCTGGGCCGCAGTCGCGGGCAACTTCAGCGGCGGCGCCGCGCTCGACGCCGTCGGCGGCACCGCCGCCGACGTGATCTCGGTCGGCGGCCGGCTCAATTCGCTGGTCTGGGAACTCGACGAAGAAAATCTGCGCGAGCGCAACCGACAGCGTCTGACGCGCTGGTGCAGCGACGAGTTCGCGATCCGTCAGTTCCTGCGCCGCGGCGGCTTCAACGACAGCCTGCGCACGGCGCTGGCCGACGAACTCGATGCGCTGCAGCCCGCGCGCGGCTGCAACGACCTCGTCGAGATCGGCGCCGGCACGCGCAGCGAGCTCGAAGCGCGCTATCTCGTCAACGCGCTGCGGCTGATCCGCCGCCACGGCGCGCAGCGCGGCGAATTGTTCGTGGCCGGCGCGGCGCTCGCGTGGCGCGGCGACGACGGACGCCTGCTGTTGCCGCTGCCGCTGGACTGGCTCAGCTGGACCGCCGACATGGGCGAGTTCTTCGCCGCACCGCAGTTCCGTGCCGAAGACAAGACCGCGCTCGTCGGCGGCGACGCCTCGACGGCCGCGCAGCGCGCGCTGGTCGCACGCGGCTGGCATCTGCAGTTGCGCGCCCCCTACCCGGGCGCCCCCGCCTACGCGGAGGATCTTTCGCAGGGACTGCCGCAGCCCGCCGCCGAAGCGCCTCAGCAACTCTGCGTCGGCGACGTCGCCGAAACGGCGGCCTGCCTCTGAGCCGCTGACGCGCACGATCGATCGGCCACGCGGCACGACGGATCCGGCGAGTCCCCCGCGCGCGATTGGAATCGACCTGTAAGGTTTTTCGCTGCCGCCCGACTACTGGCACATCGAAACGATCGAGGGGATTCGATGCGCATCGGGAAATCCATCATCACCCTGCTGGCGGCGTTCTGGACGCCGGTGGGCGGCGCGGCGCCGGCATCGCCGCAACTCTGCCATCTGCCGGGCCAGCGCGACGCGCTGCGCTGTACCCGGCTCGGCGTGCCGCGCGACTACGCCGATGCGAATGCCGGCACCATCGACCTCCACATCACCGTCGCACCGGCCATTCGCGCACGGGCGGAGGCCGATCCGCTGTTCGTGCTCGCCGGCGGCCCCGGACAGGCGGGCAGCGACATCGTGTTCCTGCTCGACGACGCGTTCGCGAAAGTCCGCGCGAATCGCGACATCGTCTTCATCGATCAGCGCGGCACCGGACGATCGGGACGCCTGCACTGCGGCGACAACGCCGATGCGCTGGTCCGCAGCGACGACGAACTGCAGGCGGAGGCACTCGCCTGCCTGCAGGGTTTCGGCGCAGGTCTGCTGCCTTACTCGACCGACGCGGCCGCACAGGACATCGAGCGCGTACGCATCGCGCTCGGATATGCGCAGATCAATCTGTGGGGAGGCTCCTATGGTTCGCGCCTGGCCCAGGTGTATGCGCAGCGCTATCCGGCACCGGTGCGCAGCCTGATACTCGACGGCGTCGTCGACGCGGACCTGATCATCGGCACCAGTGGCGCGGAATCGCAGGCGGCCCTGGACGCGGTGCTGCAGCGCTGCGCACGCGATGCGGAATGCGATTCCGCGTTTCCGGAACTGCGCCGGCAGCTGGACGACCTGCTGCGGAAACTCGATGCGTCTGTCGCGACCGCCGCACTGCCGCATCCGCGCAGCGGCCGCACTGTCACGGTGCCGATTTCGCGCGAGCGCCTGCTTCGGACGATCAGGTTCCTGCTGTATTCGCCGCGCGGCTCCGCCCAGTTGCCCTATCTCATCGCACGCGCCGGCACCGGCGACTGGCGTCCGCTGCTGGCAGCGGAGACCAGCGCCGCCGATCTGGCCGTCGCACCGCCGGCGGACGCCCTGCTGCTGGCGATCACCTGTCGCGAGGATTGGCCGCGACTGGACGCTCAGCAGCGCGCGGACGAAGCCGGTTCGGGTGTATTCGCCAGCGCCAGCCTGACGGGGCTGGATGCGCTGTGCAATGCGCTCGCGTTGCCGCCGCTGCTGCCGCAGGCCGCGCAGGCGCTCGCCATGCCGAGCCTGCTGCTCTCGGGCGCGCTCGATCCGGTCACTCCGCCGTCGCGTGCCGAACGCGCCCTGCGCCGCCTGCCACAGGCACAGCACGTCATTGCGGCCAACGCAGGCCACATCGTCTCCGGCCACGGCTGCGCGCCGACGCTGCTGCGCCACTTCCTCGATGCGCCACGGCGGCCGGTCGATGCCGCCTGCCTCGCCGACATCGCGCTGCCCGCGTTCCTGACCAGTGCCGCCGGTGCGGCGCCGTAGTCCGCATCTTCCTCCGTCACGGATTCTCCGCATGATTCTTTTGAATGACGTCCACAAATCATTCGGCGCCGTCACGGCGCTGGACGGACTGCAGTTCGCCGCGCAGGACGGCTGCATCACCGCGCTGCTCGGCCCCAACGGCGCCGGCAAGACTACCGCGCTGCGCATCCTGTTCGGCCTGCTGGTGGCCGACCGCGGCAGCGCGTCGATCGACGGCATCGACCCGGCGCGCGACCCGCTCGCGGCACGCCGTTGCCTCGGCATCGTCACCGATCAGGTCGGGCTGTACCCGCGCCTGACGACGCGCGAACACCTCGCCTACTTCGGCCGCCTGCACGGAATGGACGACACGGCCATCGCGCGCGCCACGCAGGAGATCGCGACGCTGGTCGGCCTCGAAGACATCATCGACCGCCGCGCCGCGGGTTTTTCCCAGGGCCAGCGCATGAAGGTCGCGCTCGCCCGCGCGCTGCTGCACCGCCCGCGCAATCTGCTGCTGGACGAACCGAGCCGCGGTCTCGACGTGACCAGCGCGCGCGCGCTGCGCACGGCGCTGCTGAACCTGCGCGACCAGGGTTGCTGCATCGTGCTCGCGAGCCATGTCATGCAGGAGGTCAACCTCCTCTGCGATGAGGTGGTGGTGATCGCGCAAGGGCGCAGCGTCGCCCGCGGCAGCGCCGCCGATCTCTGCGCCCGCACCGGCACGCGGCAGCTCGAAGATGCTTTCGTCGCATTGACCGGCACCGCGGAAGGAATCGCCGCATGAGCCGCCGATGGTGGATCGTGCTGCACAAGGAACTGCGCGACGCGTTGCGCGACCGGCGCTCGCTGCGCAGCCTCGCGCTCATGACGCTGCTCTACCCGCTGCTGATGTGGGCGACACTCGACAACGACATCCGGCGCCGGGCCCGCAGCGAAACCGAAGAAATCCGCGTCGGCGTCGTCAACGCGGTCCAGGCGCCGCGACTGCTCGCACGTCTGGCGCAGGCGCGCATCCCAACGGAAGTCGTCGAGGCCGCCGACGAAGCGGCGCTGCGGCACGTCGTATCCGGCCACCGCTATGCCGCAGTGATCCGCCTGGCCGACGATTTCGCGCAACGCTATGCGGCACAGGAGCCCGCGCGCGCGGAGCTGTGGCACGACAGCATCCGCGTCAAGCCGGCCCAGCTCGAAGCCCTCACGTCGGCGCTCCAGGCCTACGGCCACGATACGAGCGCGGCACGCCTGACCGGCCAGGGCTTGTCGCTGGCCCATCTGCGCCCACTCGTCGTCGACAGCTTCGACATGGCGACGCCGGCCACGCGCGCCGGCCGGCACATCGCCGTGCTGTTCGGCATTTTCCTGATCGCCGTGCTGTATTTCGGCATGGACATCGCGATCGACAGCAGCGCCGGCGAGCGCGAGCGCCGATCGCTCGAAATCCTGCTGGCCCAGCCGATTCACGGTCTCGATCTCGTCGTGGGCAAATGGCTCGCCGCCGCCGTATTCTGCGCCGTGGGACTCGCGCTCGAATTCGTTGCGGGACATTTCGTGCTGCAGTCGCTGCCGCTGGAGAACATCGGATTGTCGTGGCAGGTCGACGCGACGGATCTTGCGCTGCTCTATCTGATCGCGCTGCCCCTGTGCCTGCTCGCGCCGGCGCTGCAGATCGCGATCGCGCTGAATTCGCGCTCGTTCAAGGAAGCGCAGTCGTCCGTGATGCTCGTGCTGGTTGCCGCGCTCGTGCCCGCGTTCGTGCCTGCGCTGCAGCTCGAACCGCAGTCCTGGTGGTATCGCATACCGCTGCTCGCGGAGCAGACGCTGGTGCTCGACATGGCGCGCGACGGTACCGTCCGGTTCGCACAGGCGGCCACCGCCATGAGCGTTTCGCTGGCGGGCGCGGTGGCCTGCGTGGTGTTCGCCGCGCGGCGCATGGCCAGCGAACGCTACGTGATCGATGTATGAGGCATTGCTGCACGAAGCGGCCGGTGCTGCCGCCATGACGCCGCCGCTGAGCCTCGACGCCATCGTCGCCGAACACGGCGCGGCGATCGCGCGCGTCGCCGCGGCGTTCGAAGCGAATCCGGCGCGGCGCGACGAGCTCGGCCAGGACATCCTGCTCGCGATCTGGCAAAGCCTGCCGCGTTTCCGCGGCGACGCGACGCTGAAGACTTTCGTGCTGCGCATCGCGCACAACCGCGCCGTCGATCACGCGCTGCAGGCGAGCCGCGACCTCGCCCGCGACGACGTTCCCGGCGATCTGGCCGATCCGCGCCGCGGTCCGGAGCACAGCGCGAGCCTGCAGCAACGCGGCGAGCGTCTCGCCGGCATCGTGCGGCACCTGCCGCTGGCCCAGCGCCAGCTCGTCACGCTCGCGCTGGAAGGCCTGTCCCACGAGGAGATCGGGAACATGCTCGGCATTTCCGTCGGCAACGTCGCCGTGCGCCTGAATCGCGCGCGGAAACACATCACGCAGCAGATGGGAGAGTCGCCATGAGCGTCGAGGAGGAATGGAGCTCGCTCGCAGCCGCCTGGCAGGCACAGCCCGTCGATGTCGAACGCCTGCGGCGCGCCTCGCTGCACCGCAGCCGCCGCATGAAGCTGCTGATGGCGCTCGACGTGATCTGCGCCGTTGCCGCGGCCGCATTCGCAGTGCATCTGCTCGTGACCGGGGCGGGGTTCTGGTCGCGCGCCGGCATCGCCGTCGGCCTCGCAGCCCTCGCCGCGTCAGTGCTTCTCAACTACCGCCTGCGCCGCGGCCTCTGGCATGCCGCGAACGATTCCATCGTCGACTTGCTGAAGCTGCAGCGCGCGCGCCGGTACAACGCGATCCGCATGACGCTCTGGGGACCCGTGTTCCTGCCGCTCGGCGCATTGACCGGTTTCCTGATCGGTCGCGACGCGACGATTCGCGCGGCGTCCGCTGCCGGGCCCTCATGGGTCAAGCTCGCCGCGGCGACCGGCCTGATCATCGGGTTCTGCATCGGCTCGGTACTCTACGTACGCCGCCAACGGCGTCGAATCGCCGCGATCGACGCCCACCTGGCGCAGCTGGAGCCGCCGGCCTGAGCGCGCGCGGACTGTGACGCGGTCGACGGCTCGACTGTGGCAGCGACGAAATATCCCGGTGCGGCGACCGCGGATAATTGCCGCGCCGGCAACCGCCGGCTGCAGGATCCGGTCCCATGCATGCTGCTGCTCCGCACCAGATCACACAGCTCCTGCGCGCCTGGCAATCCGGCGACGGCGGCGCGCGCGAATCACTGCTGAACCTCGTCTACGGCCACGTACGCGCGATTGCGGCGAACTCGCTGCGCAGCGCTCCGGGTGCCACCTTGACGCCGACCGAGATCGCCCATGAGGCGCTGCTGCGCATCCTCGGCGCCGATGCCGACTGGGAAGACCGCCGCCATTTCTTCCATGTCATCGCGCAGGCGACGCGACAGATCCTCGTCGACGCGGCGCGCCGACGCCAGGCCGACAAGCGCGGCGGCGGCATCGAACGCGTCGACATCGACGAGGCGGCCGATCAGGTCGCCGCCGTCGAGGCCGACGCCCAGCTGCTGCGCGTCGACGCGGCGCTCGCCGAGCTCGGCCGTACCGACCGGCGCCGCGCGCGCACGGTGGAACTTGTATATTTTGGTGGATTTTCCCGTTCCGAGATCGCCGCGACGCTCGCGGTGTCCGAAGGTACGGTCGACCGCGATCTGCGCCTGGCACGCGCCTGGCTCAAGCTCGCGATCGAGGCCTGAAAACCCGCCGTTGGCGCAGGATGCGCGAGAACCTCGACTGCAAGGGACAGGCCGGCAACCTCGGCGACCGCTGAGATCCTCGGTCGTTCGAAGCCGGGTTGAGGTTTTCGGCACGGCACTGCGTAACCACGCATACCGTTGCCTCGCCGGAGAGCCGCCATGTCGCCCCGTATCCCGTTCCGCCCGCTCGCCGCGATCGCGGCGATACTGTTGACCTTGCCTGTATTTGCGGCCGCGCCGCACATCGGCTCCGCGCCCGAACCGACCCTCGTGCTGAACTGGTTCGACGGCACGCCGAACTTCAGCATCGCGACGAACATCAACTGCATCACGCAGCAGGTCGAGGTCACGGTATCGGGCTATACCGGTTTCACCTACCTGCCGCCGAACCGCACGCATGCGGTCGGCGAAGTGTTCTACACGCACCTGGTGCTCAGCCATCCGGGCAATCCCTGCGCGGGCAGCGCCGTCGGCGTCGAGATCGCGCTGCCGGCCGGCGTGCAGTTCGCGACGTCGGCGGACAATCCGGCGTTCTGCTTCGCCAGGAGCCCGCAGGGACCGACGCTGTACAACCTCGGCGCCGATCCTGCGTACGGTTGCCCGCAGGCCTTCCCCGTCAGCGCCAACGGCTACCGCGTCGCAGCCCCGAATGGCGGCATCGGCGGCGGTGCCTGGGGCATGGCGCAGGGATTCTGGCTCGAACTGCTGATCCCGCTGAAAGCGACATCGGCGCAGAGCGGCGCTAACCCCATCGTCTGGACCGTCAACCCTGCGATCGGCCAATTCGGGCAGGTCGGCGTCGGACCGCAGATCAACAGCGACGTGCTGTTCCGCACGCCGTTCGAAGACCAGTTGCTGAGCCTGACGCTCTGCACCCTGACGCCGATCGCGAACGGCTGCTGACGTCGCGACCGTCGTCGCCGCCGGCCGGACTGCTGCGCGCCGACCGGCCCGGCGGCGGCTCGCGAACCTACGAAACTCAATGTACGAACTTCTTCGTTGACAAGTTCCGGCACCGGTTCTAGGCTGCGTCGGCCGAAGTCCTTCGGTCTACAGGGAACCTCGCCATGTCGAATGCACGCCTTGCAGTGCTGTTGGTCCTTGCCGCCCTGACGCTGTCGCCGGGGCTCATCCAGGCCAAGGAATCGTCCCCTCCCATCGTCGATGCCGAGCGCCAGGAGCGCTTCGCCGACCAGGCCGCCGCCATCCGTCAGGAAATGAAGCCGGGCGGCCGTTTCGAATACGTCACCGGACAAGAGCGCAGCGAAGTCGAGCGGCAGCTCGACACGATCGCCGCGCTGCTCGAGAAGCGCGCCGGCAACCGTCTCGGCGACAACGATCAGCTCGACCTGCTCGCCGCGCAGGAAACCGCGAACGCGATACTCACGCAGCGCGACGGACGCCGCCTGATCTGCGACTGGACCGCACCGACGGGCTCGAACCGCAAGATCAAGCAGTGCATCACCTACGCCGACCGCATGAGCGCGCACAAGGAAACGCGCCGGATGATGATGGACAACATGCGCAAGTCGCCGGCCGAATCCTGCTACGACCCGACCAAATGCTGATGCGTCGGCATCGCTCCGGAGCCTCCCTCATGAAACGACTTGCCATGCTCGCGGCGATCCTGTCGATCGCCGCGTTGTCGCCCGCTCTCGCCGGCGAGGAAAGATCGTCGCGTTTCGTCGATATCGAGAAACAGCAGCACTTCGCCGAACAGGCTGAGGCGATACGCCGGGAGATGCAGCCGGGCGGCCGCTTCGAGTTCGTGACGCCGGAAGAACGCCGCAGCGTCGACGCCGAGCTCGGCCGGATCGCCGCGGTGTTGCGCGAGCGCGCCGGCGCCGCGCTCGACGATGACGATCGGCTCGACATCTATGCCGCGCAGGAAAACGCCAACGCGATCCTGACGCAGCGCGACGGACGCCGGCTGATCTGTGAGTTTGCCGCGCCGACCGGGTCCAACCGCAAGGTCAAGCAATGCGTCACGTATGCCGATCGCATGCGCGCGCACAGGGAAACGCGCAACTACCTGCGCGAAACCGCCGGCAAGAGCCCTTCGGCGGGCGAAAAGATCGACGGGTTGTGAACGGTTCGGCGTGACGCGGCCACGGACGGTCGCGTCGTTTTCCCTGCGTCAGTCGAGCCCGTCGCGGAACAGCAGATCGGGCACGTGCATGACGATGCAGTGGATCGCGCCCGCAAGCCCGATGATGCCGCTGCAATCCACGCCGACCACGCTGCGCTCGGGCAGCGCCGCACGGAACGTGTCGAGCGCCGCCGCGTTCTGCGTCGGATAGCCGTTGAACTGGCAGACCAGCGCGACCTTGTTCATCAGCACGGCGTTCGCATAGGTGTAGTGCGTGCCGCCGCTGCGCCAGGCCGGCGTACGGTAGACCGCATAGCCGCGCGCCGCGAGATCGGTCGCGGTGCTCTCGGTGACCGAATACGGCACGCCGTCGCCGCTCGCATGCTGGCTGATGATGACCTTGCCGTCGGCGAGCGGCAGCATCCACATGTCGATGTGCTGAGTGGAGTCGTAGCTCGCCGGGAACGGATCGGTCAGGGTCAGGTTCAGTCCCTGGTAGTCGCGGTAGTAGTCCTTGATCTGCTGCTCGGTCAGACCGGGATTCTCGTTGACGATCAGGCGCGTCATGAACGCGTCGCGATTTCGGAACAAGTGGAAATTGCCGCCACCGTGCGTGAGCGGAATGTCGTATTTCGTTTCGCCCGCATACGTCGACCAGGTAGCCGGAAACGCGTCGTCGACAGGGCGGGGGCGATTGTAGACGTGGTCGACCGCGCTGCGGCGGCCGTTGTCCTCGATGAAGCGCGGACCGTAGTCGCGCATCCAGACGCTGCAGCCGCTGCTGCAGGCCTGCGTCACGAACTTCACCCGCGACAGGTCGGCGCCGGCGCCGGTCAGGGTGGAGGTCGCGCTGTTCTGCTGGCTCGTGCCGGTCACGACCACGTAGACGCGCGCATCCGGATCGCCGGTCGTGATCGCGACCGTCATCTGTGTGATCAGCGCGTTCTGCGAACCCCAGCGCACGAGAATCCCGCTGTTGCCCTCGTACTCGGCCTGCGCGCGCACCTTGCCGGGCGGCGGTGCGTACGGCGTATGCAGCGCGTCGGGCAGGCGCCAGTTTCGCCGCTCCTCGGCGCTGAGCCCGCGCGGCAGCGGATACGGGTCGTCGTCCTGGATCAACGCCAGCACTTCCGGCGGAACCGTGCGCGGCTCGGCCGCCTGAACACCTGCCGCCGCCAGCAGCAACATTCCCAATACCGCAGTCCGCATAGCCGTCCCCTCTCCGTCGCAAGGCGGAGATGCTAGCAAACCCCGAGCCTGCGGCGGCGCATTTGGGCCGCATCGCCGGATGCCGCACAATCGCGCCCTTCCCGCCCATCCGAGACCGCCATGGACTACGCCGCCCGCGACCGACTGACCGCCGAACTCGACAGCATCCGGGAGCAAGGCCTGTACAAGACCGAGCGCATCATCACGACGCCGCAGTCCTCGGCGATCACGACCAGCGACGGCCGCGAAGTGCTGAATTTCTGCGCCAACAACTACCTCGGTCTCGCCGACAACGCCGAAGTCATCGCCGCCGCGAAGGCCGCGCTCGACAGCCACGGCTTCGGCCTCGCCTCGGTACGTTTCATCTGCGGCACGCAGGACCTGCACAAACAGCTCGAAGCCACGATCTCGCGCTTCTTCGGCACCGAAGACACCATCCTCTACACGAGCTGCTTCGACGCCAACGGCGGTCTGTTCGAAACCATCCTGTCGGACGAAGACGCAGTCATCTCCGATGCGCTGAACCACGCATCCATCATCGACGGCATCCGCCTGTGCAAGGCCGAGCGCCGCCGCTACGCCAACGGCGACATGGCCGAGCTCGAGAAACACCTGTCGGAAACGCAGCACAGGCGCACGCGGCTGATCGCGACCGACGGCGTGTTCTCGATGGACGGCTTCATCGCCAAGCTCGACGAGATCGTCGCGCTGAAACGCCAGTACGGCGCGATGCTCATGGTCGACGACTCGCACGCGACCGGCTTCGTCGGCCCCACCGGACGCGGCTCGGCCGAGCTTCACGGCGTCATGGATCACGTCGACGTCTACACTTCGACGCTCGGCAAGGCGCTCGGCGGCGGCTCCGGCGGTTTCACGACGGGACGGCGCGAAATCATCGACATGCTGCGCCAGCGCTCGCGCCCCTATCTGTTCTCCAACACCTTGCCGCCGCCGCTCGTGGCCGCGTCGCTGAAGGTGTTCGAAATCCTCGCGCGTTCGACCGAACTGCGCGATCGCGTCGAGGCCAACGCGAACCGCTTCCGCGACGGCATGAGCGCCGCAGGCTTCGATCTCAAGCCCGGACAGCATGCGATCGTCCCGGTCATGCTCTACGACGCGAAGCTCGCGCAGGCGTTCGCGAGCGAGCTGCTGGCCGAAGGCATCTACGTGATCGGCTTCTTCTACCCGGTCGTCCCGCAGGGCCAGGCGCGCATCCGTACGCAAATGAGCGCGGCGCACACGCCAGAGCAGATCGATCGCGCCGTCGAGGCGTTCACCAAAGTCGGCCGCAAGCTCGGCGTCATTCGCTGACTCGGCGACGCGACGGCGTCGTTCAACGCAGCAGCGCGAGGTCGCCGGCGTCGAGCCGGCGCCAGCTTCCCTTGGCCAGCTCGCCGAGCGCGAGCCGGCCGATCGCCACGCGCACGAGACGCAGCACGTCGATGCCGTGCGCGGCGAGCAGGCGCCGGATATGGCGGTTGCGCCCCTCGTCGAGCACGATTTCCAGCCATGCGTGCTTGTCGCCGCTGCGCAGCAGCCGCACCGATTTCGCCGCAAGACGCTCGCCGTCGTCGTCCACACCGGACTTCAGCGCGGCCAGCAGATCCGCAGCGGGCACGCGATCGATTTGCACGTGGTAGGTCTTGTCGACATGGCTATCCGGCGCCGTGAGCCGCGCCGCCGCCGCACTGTCGTTCGTGAAGAGCAGCAGACCTTCGCTCGCCTTGTCGAGCCGGCCCACGGGCGCGAGCCACGGCAGCGCCGGATCGGCGATGAGTGCATACACGGTGTCGCGTCCACGCTCGTCGTGCGCCGTCGTCACGATACCGCGCGGCTTGTTGAGCATGATCCAGACGGCCTCGGCGGCGGCGATCTCGGTTCCGTCGACGCTGATGCGATCGCCGGAGCGCGTCGGCGTTTCCGGATCGCGGACCGCGCGCCCGTTGAGCTGCACGCGTCCGGCCCGCACGAGTTCCGCCGCCTGGCTGCGCGAGCAATAGCCGCGCCGGGACATCGCACGCGCGATGCCGTGGCGTACGCCGTCGGCCGGAGCCGCCGCGCGGCGCGGACCGCCGGCAGAACGCTTCATGGGCGAGCGCAGCGCGGCGCCGCTTTCACCGGATCGCCCGCGCGGCGATCATGCGGACTCCGCGGTGCGCCGCATCCGACCCTGGCAGGTATTTCATGTCCGAGCATCACACCTCCGTCACCTGGCTGCGCAACGACGCGCCGTTCGAACGCGGCAACTATCGCCGAGAGCATCAGCTGCGCTTCGAACGCGGCCAGACCCTGCTCAATTCCGCGGCACCGGGTTACGGCGGACTCGGCGATGCCACCGATCCGGAAGAGCTGCTGCTCGCCGCGCTGTGTTCCTGCCACATGCTGACCTTCCTCGCGCTCTGCGCGAACCGCGGCTACCTGCTCGACAGCTATCACGACGACGCCGTCGCGACGCTCGACAAGAACGCCGACGGCAAGTTCGCGGTGACGAAGGCGCAGCTCAATCCGCGCACGGCGTTTTCGGGCGACAAGCAACCGACCGCGCAGGAGCTCGACACGCTGCACGAGCGCGCTCACGCGAATTGCTTCATCGCGAATTCGGTCAAGTGCGAGGTCGTCGTCATGCCGCGGCACTGAGTGCTGCGCTAACGACGGAGCGACTCATCCGGCGCGCAATGCAGCGAGCCGATGCCGGCCGGCAACGCGCCGCTCGTGAGGACCGCGCCCGGATAAGGCCCGATGCCGTCGTTGCGCTCGGGATGCGTGCGGCCGTGCGCCGGCGCGGTCGGCGGCGATTCGCCCTCGCGCGGCCCCCACACCTTCGTCTCGTCGGATCGGCGAGATCGATGGGCTTGCGGCGGCCTCGACGGCAGCAGGATGGTTTCGAGCTCTGCGTCGGAAACTGCGGACGTCGCGACGGTTCCGGCAATGCCGAGCCCGAGCACGACAGTGCCATCCAGACCGAGGCGCAGGCCCGCACCGAGAGTCGAAGCGACCATGCAACCGTCCTCAGGACTTGCCGAACGGGCGCTTCAGGCGCGACAGCAGTCCGCCGGTTTCGCGTTCGCTCTTGACCGGTGCGCGCAGCGACGCGCGCGATTCCCATTCGATCAGGCCGATCGCGTGATAGGCGTTGACGACGTCGAAGACCTCGGCCATCGGCACGTTCGCCGCGGCCGCGATCTCGTTGAGCCGCGCCGGCTGCATCATCGCACGCGCGATGCGCTGGTGCTGATGCACTTCGCGGTCGAGTTCGACCCAATGCTTGAGCTTGTAGGTACCGCCCGGATCGAGCTGCGACGACAGGCGCCCGCCCGAATTCACGAGTGTTTCGAGCCAGAGCAGGTGATCGTAGGGCTGCGCCGGCTGGCTCTCGCGGATCTGGCCGATTTCCACGGTGGTCACGCGGCGCCAGTCCGAGACGGCCAGCGGCTCGCGCGCATAGGCTTCGAGCTGCGACAGATGGCCGTCGCTGTGGAACGTGCGGTGCTTCGGATCGAGCGTCAGCGTCGCGGCGCCGTCGAAACGGATCTGCGCCGGCCCGACGAGCAGACGACCGGCCAGGTAGTCGCGCAGCGGATGGCGGCTCGTATCGACGACACTGCCGCGCTTCACCGGCGGCAGGGTATTCGGCCCCGGCGCAGAACCCTGACGCGACAGCCCCTCGCTGACTTCGAACGCGCGCGCCTCGCTGCGCGGCGTCGATCCGCTCGTGAGCTCGACGCGCGTGTCTTCGTCCAGCGTCAGCGGCACCGAGAAACGCGGCCTGTGCGCCTGATCGTCCCGACGGAACAGCGTTTCGGGATCGATCGGCGTGCCGTCGGCACGCAGGCCCAATCCGGCGCCGTCGTCGAGCACGCCGGCCAGCGTGTCGGGCGGATCGAGCTTCGACGGCGTCTGCGTGAATTCGAGATAAAGATCGTCGGCGCCCGAATCGAACTTCGGCAACAGCACGAGGCCGCCGCCGGCCCGATTCAGCACGTCGACGACGTTGGCGATTTTCAGCGGACGATGCAGACGCAGCTCCTGCTCCGATTCGGTCGCATCGTCGGTGATGACCGCGACGCGCATCCCCGCCGCGAGCGCGCGGGTGCGCGCCATCTGGCCGGCGAACACATCGGTATCGACGATCACGAGATCGGCGCCTTCTTCGGTGCCCCAGCGCCAGCGCTGCTGCAGTTGTTCGCCCGCCTTGCGCATGAGCAGGCGCAGGTGTGCCGTGTCGTCGTCGCTGAGGCCGATCACCACGAGATTCTTGTCGATGCGCATGCCCCGCCCCCGGCGGACTGCTTCACGAAGTCGCCCCCACGATACGCGCCTTTCGGGCGCAAACCGCAACGGTTCCAATAGTACCGACTATTGCGCCGGCACCAAGCCCAAGCGTAGTTCGGCGCGATACCGGATCGCGCGAGCGCGTGTTCAGTCCTGGGATCCGGCTTTGCGCTTGGGCTTGAGCATAGTACCCGTGCAGCGCGGCGAACCGCAGCGGCAGGCCCAGATCGCCTTGAGACGCGGCGTATGCCGCTCTTGGAGCGTGATGCCGTAGTCGTAGCAGAGCTCTTCGCCGGCACGGACGTCGCGCAGCGTTTCGATCACGACGCGGTCCTTGCGCGCATCGCCGCCGCTGTCTTCTTCCAGGCTCGACTGGCAATTGGGCTCGCAGCTGTGATTGATCCAGCGCGCGATATTGCCGCCTTCGTTCGCATCGATGACGTAGCGGTCGTTGAGCGTGAACAGGAAGGTATGTCCCGTATTGGCGTTGCCCGGATAGCGCTTGTCGGCCTGCGCGTGCGTCAGCAGCTTGCCGCGGTATTGGATCAGCGTCGTACCGGCGGGAATGTCGGCAGCGGCGAACACGCCGTTGCCATGGATGGGAGAGCGGCGGGCGACGATGCGACGCGACATGAGGGCTCGGGCTGATCAGGGGGAGCGCATTGTGCCGTGTCGTCCCGGCCCCGGGAAGCATGCGCAGCCCCGCGCAAGCCCGCGCGGCGGTGACCGTCGCAAACACGATCGGCTCTGACCTCCACGACCACCGCTTCCGTGAATTTGAACCGCTCGTCGGCTGAACACCGCCTCGGCGAGCCGCGTCACTGACGCGATTTCGATTAGGTCGTTAGCTCTATACCGCTGCAGCAGCGTTGGGCGCGACTGCACTACCCCCGGGGAATTCAATGACGTTACGAGTGTTCTGCCTTGCCGTGCTCGCCGCGGCCTCCGCTTCGTCGCAGGCTGCGACCTTCATGATCCGCGACCACGACTCGGCAGGACTGATCGCCGCGATCCGCTCTGCCGAAAGCACGCTCGAGCCCGATCGCATCGAACTCTCTCCGGGCGGGCTCTACATTCTTCGCAATCCCGCCGACACCCGGCAGCAGCTCGGGCTTCCGCTGATCCGCAGCGCGATCACCATCGTCGGCAACGGCGCGGAGATCCGACGCTACTCCGACGACGAATTCGCGATGGTCGGCGTCGCCCACAGTGGCAAGCTCGCGCTCGAGCACGTCGGCATCGCCGAAGCGTCGCGCGGTGCCATCATCAATCGCGGCGTGCTGCACATGGACAGCGTGCGCGTGACCGACAGCCTCGCCGACGGCACCAACGCGATCGTCGTCAACTACGGCACCCTGCGCGGCTGGGACAGCGAGATCAGCCACAACGCCGTGCTTTCGGCCAAACGCGACGCGGGCATCGTGCTCAACTTCGGCCGCATGGAACTGGCACGCTCGCGACTCGCCGGCAACACCGTCACCGGCCGGCGCAGCTCTGTGCTGACGGCCTCGGCGCTGCTGAACCTCGGCGACATCAGCCTTCGCGACGTGACGATCGAAGGCAACAGCTCGCTGGCCGAACCGAACGACACGTCGACCGCTCACGCCGTCGTCAACGTCGGCAACGGTTCGCTGCATGGGGAGCGCGTCACGCTCGTCGACAACTGGCCGGAAGAGGCGAACCGCTTGCCGACGAACGACCCGGACGCGATCAACTAGCGAACGAACCGGCGGGCGCCACGAAGGAGTCCGGGGGCACGCGGCAACGCTCCCCGGCTCCTATCTACTTGCCTTCGGTTTCTGCTCTACTGGCGCGTCTTTCCGATCGCGCCGCCATGTCGCAACGCCGCCATCCGCTGCAGGGCCTGACGCTCAAGCTGGCCCTGTTCTATCTCCTGCTGTCGGTACCGGCACTGGCGCTGATCCAATGGACCATCGTCAGCTTCGAGTTCCACGAGCTGTTCGAGGCCGTGGATTCCGGACGCATGACGTCGATGACCCAGGACGCGGCCCTGGAGATCGGCCGCCACTGGCGCAACGAGCAGCCACCCAGCGACATCGAGCTGGCCACGCGTGCGGAAGCGCTCGTGTTGCGACTCGAGCGCCCGCAGGACGGCCTTGCGCCGAGCTCGTACGTGATGCTCGAACTGT
>CAMLSI010000044.1 GCA_946482585.1 uncultured Lysobacteraceae bacterium | reverse complement strand
ACGCGTCGCCGGTCGGATTGCCCGAGCCCGTTGTGCCGGCACCCTTGTCGCCGTTGACGCAGATCACGCCGAGACCGGCGACGCCGCCGGAACCGGTCGTGAGCACGTGGCCGACGTCGTAATTCGCCGCGCCGATCACCGAATCGATATGGCCCGTGTTCACGTCGATCGCGGTGTCGTCGTTCGGGTACGGATCGCCGGCGGCGGTCGGATAGACCAGCAGATTGTTGTTGGGCACGAGCGTCATGTGGATCGCGAAATCCTGCTCGTAGACCTGGTTCACGCGATTCATCGTGGCGACCACGCCGGCCATGCCGGTGGCGACGGTCGCGCCGCCGGACGGGCTCACCGCGATGACGTACTGGTGATTGGCCGCCATCGCGATCGCATAGTTGCGCTTGATCGTGCCGGTCGTCGTCAGCGGCGCGGGAGCCGCGCGCAGCGCGCCGTCGATGTGGTTCGGCACCGGACGGCCATGCACGCCGCAGGAGAAGTTGCGGCCCGCGGCGACGTCGCCGCGCGCGAAGCTCATGTAGGCGTCGCCGCCTTCCCTGCTCTGCGGCTGCACGATCCAGATGCCGTCGGCCGCGAACACCATGGCCTGCAGGCCCAGCGGCGATACGTCGATGCGCGCCTGGGTGCCGTCGGCCGCAATGCCGACGTAGCTCTTGATCTCGGGAAACTTCGCCGCGAGCTCGGGCGGCATCACGCCCGAATCGGCGAGCACGAATTCGGCGAAACCGCCTTTCGGCTGCGGCAGCGCGAGCGGTTCGCCGCGGCGCGCGCCGTCATCGAGAAACGCCCCCAGTGCCGCGGCATCGAGTGCGACGGCGCGAAACTGCAGCGCATTCGGCGCATCGGCACCGATCGCGCGGTGCGCCGAGTCGGTCCACGGCGCGCGGCCGTCGGCCGCCTGCGCCGTCGCCGTGCCGAGCGCGAGCAGCAGCGCGGCACGCAGGAAGAACATGGTACGCATAAACCCCCCGAAGATATTCCAAGAAAACCCCGTCTTTCCCGCAATGCCGCGCGGCGCCGGCCGGAGCCGTCGCCAGTGCATCCTGCGGGAGTTGCCGAGTATGGGGCCGTGATCGTGTGCGCATGCAGGACCACGGGACGGAACGCCATCTCGGCCGCGAGGCGGAAAATACCGTGGATCCGCGCGTTCGCGCCAAGCCCGTCGCGGGTTCCGACACAGATATCTACGAACGCGGCTGTCGGGTGCGCCGCACGTAGATCCAGCCCGCCGCTACACCGCCGGCAAGCAGGCAGGCCAGCCCGAGCGGATGCCGCGTCGCGAACACGAGCACGCTGATGCCGGCGAGCCGGTTCGCGCTCGCGAGCGCAGCCCAGACCGCGACACCGCCGGCGAGCAGGTAGAGCGGCAGGCGCCGCCGCTCCTGTCCGCGCGCGAGCAGCCCCGCGACGATGAAGGCCGGCAACAGGCCGACGGCGACGATGACCGCGTAGAGCGGAGCGAATCCGTACAGATCGCGCCAGGTGGTCTGCCAGCGCACTGCCAACGGAATCTCGACGCCGAGCGCACGCAGGTCCCCGAGATTGAACTGGGTCTGCGCGACCGAACCGAGCACGACGCAGGCGAGCAGCGCGAGCGCGAAAGCTGCCGCGCGCCGTCGTAGCGGAATCGTCGTTGCGCTCATGCGTTCCTCCGTGCCGGACACGCAGCGTAAACGATCGCGGGGAAACGCAGCACCGCGGCAGGCTTCGTGCCGATATGCCGGCGACGTGGTTTGCGCAGGACGCCGGCCGATGGCAGATTGCGACGATTCCCGGCCGCCGGCACTGCCACCACCCCGATGCTGCGCATTTTTACCGTCGTATCGTTGTTGCTGGTTGCCGGCGGCGCGGCCGCGCTCGACTACCGTGTCAGCCTCGTCGCCGGCGGACTCGAGCGGCCGTGGTCGCTGGCGCAGTTGCCGGACGGCACGCTGCTCGTGACCGAACGCGCCGGCCGCCTGCGCGTGATCGAGCAGGGCCGCCTGCGCGACGAGCCCGTCGCCGGCGTGCCGGCCGTGCTGGCCGAGAGCCAGGGCGGCCTGTTCGAGGTCATGCCCGACCGGGACTTCGCGCGGAACCGGACGCTGTATCTCTCGTTCGCGGCCGGCACGCACGACGCGAACGGCACGCGCGTGATCCGCGCGCGTTTCGACGGCCGCGCCCTCGGCGAACCGGCGACGATCTTCGCCGCGAAACCGCTCAAGCGCGGCGCCGCGCACTACGGCGCGCGCATGGCCCAGCTCGGCGACGGCAGCCTCCTGATCGGCCTCGGCGACGGCTTCGAGTTCCGCGAGGAAGCGCAGAACCTCGCGAGCCATCTCGGCAAGATCGTGCGCGTGATGCCCGACGGCAGCGTGCCGACGGACAACCCGTTCGTCGGCCGCGCCGATGCGCTGCCGGAGATCTACAGCCTCGGCCATCGCAACGTGCAGGGGCTGATCTACGATCCGCAGACCCGGATCGTGTATGCGCACGAACACGGCCCGCGCGGCGGCGACGAGATCAACCGCATCGAGCCCGGCCGCAACTACGGCTGGCCGCTGGTCACGTTCGGGCTCGACTACACGGGCGCGGTGGTCTCGCCGTTCACCGGTCGCGCAGGTCTCGAAGCGCCGCTGCTGCACTGGACCCCGTCGATCGCGCCGGCCGGCATGACGCTGTATCGCAGCGACGCGTTTCCGCAATGGCACGACAGCCTGCTCGTCAGCGCGCTCGCGGCACGACAGGTGCGCCGCGTCGCGCTGGTCGACGGCAAGCCCGGCGCACAGGAGATCCTGTTTGCGGAGCTCGGCGAACGACTGCGCGATGTACGCGTCGCCACCGACGGCGGGCTCTACCTGCTGACCGATGCGAGTCCGGGAAAGGTGCTCAAAGTGGAGCCGGTGCGATGATGGAGCCCGGATCGTGCGCCGAGTCCCCGAATCGCTTCGCCCTCTCCTCCGGCTGCGTTCCCGGTAGCGCGTGCTCGCGCATGCACGGGCGACCCGCCCTGCCATTCGGATCGCGTGGCCGTTCGGTCAACAGCGGCGGCCGCACGCTGCCCACCGCCGCGCGGAAGACTCCCCACTCCTGATTCCCTTCCCGGAGAACCCCATGATCCAACGCTACGATGTAGGCCCGCGCATGTCCGAAATGGTCGTGCACGGCGAGACGATCTATCTCGCCGGCCAGGTCGCCGACGATGACAGTGCCGATATCGCCGGCCAGACGCAGCAAGTGCTCGCCTCGATCGACGCGCTGCTCGCGCGCGCCGGCAGCGACAAGTCGAAGATCCTGCGCGCGCAGATCTATCTCGTCGATCTCGCGGAGTTCGGCGCAATGAACGCGGTCTGGGAGTCCTGGGTCCTGCCGGGCCAGACGCCCGCGCGCGCGACCGTGCAGGCCGCGCTCGCGAATCCGAAGTGGAAGATCGAGATCGTCGTGACCGCGGCGCTCTGACCGCGGCCACGGCCGCTGCTACTGGAAGTCGTCGGCGAAGATCAGGTCCGCGAGCGAGGCCCACACCGGGCCGTCGTTCGTGACCTGGATGCCCTGCACGCCCGGATTCAGCGCCACCGGTGCCGTCGCGCCGAACGCGACGCTGCCGCCGCTGGAGCTCATGCCTTTCTGCAGCAGCACGCTCACGCTGCCCTGCTGCGGATCGCTCAGCGTCAGCGTCCAGCTGCCGCCGTTGTCCGTCAGCGAAGCGGCGAGCGCGGTCGCGCCGACGTCGCGGCCGTGCACGACGTTGAGGAAATAGCTCTCCACGCTGCCGCTGCTGTCCAGTTCGAGGCGATGCTGGCCGTAGAGTTCGGCGCCGACCACGTCTTCGTTGATGACGCGGTACGCCGGACTCGCCGGCAGCAGCGTGATCAGCTCGGCGACCTGTTCGCCGACGACGGCGCTCGCACGGTTCGCCGTCGTCGCCGGCGGCGTTTCGAAATGCATGAGGAAGGTGCGCACGACGGCCGTTGCGGCGACGTGCACGGCCAGCGGATCGGGCGTGCCCGTGCCTTCGATCGTGTTGATCCAGTTCGCCGTGAAATAGAACGGCAGCTGCGAATCGCCGCTCGCACGCATGCGGTCGAGAATCACGAGCGCGTTGAAGCGGCGCAGGAACAGGAATTCGCGCACGGCCTTGTCGGCGTAGGGCCAGTCGACGCGGCGCCCGTCGGTATTGCGGTAGCTGCGCGAGAAGTCGGTCGCGACGTAGCCGAACTCCGGATCGTGATGCACGCGCACGACCTCGGGCAGGCCGTCGGGCTGGTCGTCCTGGTGCTGGCCCGGCGGATAGACGACGGGGCCGGTGCCGATCCAGCGGCCGGTCGTGCGGCCCTGGAACAGGAGCCCGTTGTGCGCGACGTGGTGCTCGGTGTCGATCGTGCCGTTGCCGCCGAACGCGGCGAGCGGCTTGGAATAGCCGGTGCTTTCGCGCGTGATCCAGCGGCCCTTGCGCCAGAACTGGAAATTGCCGGCGTCGCGATGCCGGTGCTGCACGCCGCCGGGCGTGCCGAGTTGCAGATGCAGCGCGCTCGCGTTCGCGTCGTGCCCGCTGCGCGTGTAGAACACGGCCGCGCCCGGCGCGAAGTAGTCGAGCGGCAGTGCCGTGAGATCGCTGGCCTGGCCGCTGCCGCCGAGCGCGTCGAACATCCAGCTGCGGCCGGCATTCGTCGCCGCGAGCCAGGCGCGCATGTGCCGCGCATTGCCGCTCGCCGCATTGCGCTGGCCGAAGTAGCGTGCGACGTCGCCGTAGTAGGTGCGCACGTTGATCGGACTGCCTTCGAAGAACGTCGCATCGTCGTTGAACGGGAACAGTACGTTGCCGCTCGGCGGCACGCCGGTGGTCCGCGTCGGTCCGGGCGTCGTGCCGTAGATCAGCGCGTAGATCGCCTCGCGGAAATACGGCGTCTGCGCGTAGGGGTCGTAGCCGAAATCCGCGGCGCTCTGGAACGGCACGATCGGATACGACAGCGTGACCGAACCGTAGTCGGCGCCTTCGGGAAACACGCCGCCGCGGCCGAAATCCTGATACCAGGACGAAAACCAGTCGCCGAGCCGCGTTTCGAGCGCGTTGTCGATGAACTCCTGCGCGCGCGGATTCTCGCCGTAGCTCGCGATGCCCCAGAGCAGGTTGTTGCGCACGCGCCCCCAGAAGTAGTTGTTCGCTTCCGAACCCTGGTTCGCGAAATCGTCGCCGTTGTCGCGGTCCATGTAGCCGTTCCAGCGCGCGACCAGCGTCGCGATCTGGTTCGCGCTGAGGCGGTGATGGCACCAGTCGTAGATCAGCAGCAGCGCTTCGCCCTGCTGGCGCGTCGCGTCGCGGAAGCCGCCGATGCCGGCCGGCGCTTCCCAGGCGGCCAGATGACCGACGGCCTGGTCGCAGTCGGTGTTGTTGTTCGTGAGCAGGCCGCGCAGCGCGCGGCCGAAGTTCAGTGTGGTCGGCTCGCCCGCGGGCGTGAACGGAGTGGTCTGGTGATAGTTGCGCGCCTGCGTCAGCCGCGCCGTGTTGCCGTACCAGTTGCGCGGATGCCCCGCGGGAATGTTCAGCGATACGGCCTGCGCGATCGCCGGCAGGATGAACAGCAGAAGGAACAGCGCGAGGCTGCCGCGTCGCGCGCGCTCAGGCGCGCCTAACCGGTAATAGGTGGTTTTCATGGCGCCGCATGGTAGCGGCGGTCGGCATGGCGACTGTGGCGGACACCGCAATTCGCCGCGTTCGCGCCTGTCCGGCGCATTTTGCCCGCCGGACGGCGCGCGGACGGATCCGCCGTCCGCAACAACCATATCGGCGCGGCGCGGCCTTGCCGCTACAGCGTCGCGCCGATGCCCACCCTCAGCGTGCCGGCTCGTATTTCACCGGAATCAGATCGGCCAGCACCAGCGTCGCCGAGTGCGCCTTGCCGCCGCGCTCGTAGGCGATCGCGATCCGCGTGCCCGCCGGTTCGGCCGACAGCCGCTCGCGCCACTGCGACAACGAGCGCGCCGCGACGGGCTCGTCGCCGATGCGCACGATGCGATCGCCGGCGGCCATGCCCGCAGCGAGTGCCGGACTGTGCGCGGCCACGTCGAAGACTTTCAGCGCCGCACCGTCGCGCAGCAGTGCGAGACCGCTGCGATCGCTGCGGAACGGTTCGGCATAGTTCGCATTCGGTGCGAGGTACATGCGCTTGGCGGCGTAGTCGAACGCGACCGTGAATCGGCCGAGCACGCGTCCGCCGAGATTCGCATCGACGTCGGGCGAGGCGAACGCCCCCTTGTCGCCGGTGTAGAGGCTCGCAGCCACGTCGGGCAACGAGAAACCGCCGATGTCGAGCGCGCCGAGACGCACGGGCCAGGCACGCATCGGGCCGCCGACACCCCAGCCCGATACCTGCTCGAAGCTCGCGCCGTACGCGCGCTTGAGGTCGTGCTTGCGCACGAACGGCGAATGCAGGTCGATCGCCGCGCCCGAACCGGTGTCGACCGCGATGCGCACGTCGCGTCCGTCGATGCGGCCTTCGATGATCGGAATGCGCTCGGCCAGGGTGAACGGCACCGCCTTCGCGCCGGCCGGCGGCGCGAACGCGTCGGGACGCGCGAGCACGAGCTCGCGCTTGACGTAGTCGATGGTCACGCCGAAACGCTGGAACAGTTCGTAGCCGATGACGCCGTCGAAATCTTCGCCTTCGACGTCGGGCAGCTGGCCGAAGTCGATCACGTAGAACAGCGGCTTCTCGAACACGACGCCGCCGAGCCGCAATGAGCCGGCCCGCGTCAGCGCGACATCGGCACGCGCCTCGCCGGCGCCGCGTCCGGTGAGCTGTCCTTCGGTCTTGAGCTTGAGCCGCGCGATGGCGGGCGGCAGCAGGATGTTCACGCCACCGGTGTCAACCAGCATCTGCACCGGCTGGCCGTCGACCTCGGCCTGTACGTGGATGTGGTCGCGCACGAGCCGGAACGGAATGCGCGTGACACCGGAGGCATCGACGATCTGCGCCCCTCCCGTCATGACCGGTACGGCGAAGTCCGCGTCGGCGACAGGCGCCGCCGTCGTGAGGCTGTCGTAGAGGATCTCGACGCGATTGGCCGAGTCGGCGCCGCGATCGACGATCTGGCGGAACGGCAGCTGCAGCCCTTCGACCTCGCGCCAGTCCGACAGCGCCGTGACGCTGCGATCCTGCGCCGCAAGGCCCGTGACGAAGCGTTCGAGGCGCCCGCTCGCGTCGTCGAACCAGAGCTCGACCGCATCGCCGCCGGCCGGCGTCGCCGTGACGACGGTGTAGCGGCGGCCCTCGTGCTCGCGCGGCTGCGGAGCACCGTAATCGGCCTTGCCGCGCTGCGGATACCAGAATGCGCGCGCGCTGAGCCAGGCCGCGGTGCGCGCCTGCCGCTGGGCTTCGGGCGCATCGAGCCGCGCGACCTCGCCGCCCGGGTCCTGATTCCACGACACCGCGCCGTCATAGCCGTTGGCGCCCTTGAACAGGCCGAGGCTGTAGCGCGCCGCGCTGCGGCCGGTGAGCAGGTCTTCGCGCGTCTCGACCGAACCGCTGAGCCCGGCAGCCTTCATTGTGCCGCGGCCGCTCAATGCGGAAACCGCATCCCAGCGTTCGCCGCCGCTGACGGTGCGCGCTCGGGCGAGCAGCGCCGCGGCGTCGGGGGCGGCCGCCGCGACGCTTGACAAGAACAACAGCAACAGCGATAGCGCACGCACAAACATGGCTTTCTCCCGTTTTCTCCCGCGGCGGGCGTAGCGGCTCGTCGCGGTGGCAAGTATCATCGTGATTGAATATTCATTAAAAATTTCAACGAAGGCAACCCAACCGATGGCACAGCCACGCAAACCCCGCTCCGCCGCCTCGAACCGGGCCGTGGAAAAGCCGCGCGAGATCGCTCTGCTGGCCGCGCCCGCGCGGCAGGAACTCGTCGACACGCTCGAGGCGCTGGGCGGCGAAGCATCGGTCGCGACGCTCGCCGCGCAACTGGGCCGGCCCGCCGATGGCCTCTACTACCACCTGCGCCTGCTCGTGCGCGGCGGACTGCTCGAGGAACTGCCCGATGACGGCGACGGGCGCCGTTACCGCACGCGCGTCGACAAGGGCGCACGGCTGCAGCTGCGCTATCGCGGCGGTCGCAACGCCGGCGCCGCCGCGGTCGAGAAAGTCGGTTCGGCCATGATGCGCATCGCCGCGCGCGATTTTTCCGCGGCGCTCAAGCGCAGCGACGTCGCGACGGAAGGTCCGGCGCGTGAAGTCTGGGCCTCGCGCAGCAAGGGCTGGGTGGACCAGCGCGATCTCGCCGAGATCAACCGGCTGCTGGCGCGCGCGCTCGAACTGCTGCACAAGCCGCGCAGCGAATCGCGCGACCGGCTGATCGCGCTGGCCTGGGTGCTCGCACCGCTGCCGGTGCGACCGAGCCGGCGCGGGCAGGACGAGGACTGAAGCGGGAAATTGCAGGCCGGCGAGCCGTGGACGAAGCCAGGCCGGCGTGATCGGCAGTTCCCGCTCTACTGAAACCCGTTCGCGAAAATCAGGTCAGTCGCGCGCTCGAACGCGCCGATGTCGATGGACCCGTCCGCGGGACGCGCGAGCGCGGCGCCCGGCGCGACGATGCCGCGCAGCGGCAACGATGCCGGCGGAAACAGCGGCCCCGGAAACGCGAACGCGGGGTTGCCCGCAGGCGCGTTGTTGCCGGCGTTGCGCAGCGGGCTCGCCTGGGTCGGGCGCAGGTCGTAGGCGGCGACGTCGGTGAAGCCCGGCGTCGTGCCGGTCAAGGTGCCGGCCCATTCGCCGACAGGCGGGACGAACGTCGCGGTGCTTTCGATCCAGTTGTTGCTGCCGCGGATCTGGCGCCCGTCGGTCCAGACCAGCTCGCCGTCGACCGCGCGGATGATGCGCGGCACGCCGCCCGCGGTCACGTCGATGACGTTGTTGTGCATTTCTACCGATTGCATTTCCTGGAAAATGCGAAACACCGTCGTGTCCTGTCCCGAGGCCAGCAGGATCGTGTTGTTGACGAAGCGCGCTCGTCCCTTGCTCACACCGCTGCCGTCGCCGCCGATGCGGATCACCGCGCCGAACGCCGGGTTGCTGTGCACGAGCACGTTGCCGACGACGTCCTGGTCCTCGCGCACGAGATCGCGCGTCCAGCCGTCCTGCTGCGTCTGTTCGTCAGGGCCGATGAGTTCCAGCTCGTGATACGCGGCGCCCTGGAACCAGTTGTAGAAGATCTCGGCGCGCTGGTGGCGGCACTTCAGCAGATTGCCGCCGTTGCCGTCGTGGACGTAGTTGTAGCGCATGCGGAACACCGCGTTCGGCCAGGCGATCTCGTCGCTCTGGATGTACAGCGGATGCTGCGAGGTGCCTGCGCCGGCATCGTAGATTTCCGAGTATTCGAGCGTGAACGAGCCCGAGAGCTGGTCGGTACCGAGGATGCCGTGGCCCGCGCAGCCGTGGATCACGCTGTCGCGCACGGTGACCTCGTGCGCTCCCTGCAGGATGCAGCGTGCGGTGCCGCCGGTGACCTCGAAGCCCTCGAACACGAGGTAGTTCGATTGACGGAACTCGACGGTGTTGCCGGCACCCTGGATGCGCGGACGCAGGCCGTTCACGCGCAGGCCGCGAATCACGACGGGGTTGCCGGGGCTGCCTCCGTCGGCCTCCGGCACGATGACGCCGCCGGCATAGGTCGCGTTGCCGTCGACTTCGACGATATCGCCGCCGCCGAGATTGACGGCCGCGAACAGCTGGTTGAGCGACGTGAACGGGCGTGTGGGCCCGACCTGGTAGGTCGCGGCGCCGGCCGGCCCGGCCAGCAACAGCATCGACAGGACATAGCGGCGCATGCGGCAGCTCCGTGAAGTGTTTCGGCGAGGCGCCGCAGCCTGCACGCACGGCGCCGCTCGAACCGTGAAACCCGTGGCGAAGCACGAAGCGAACAGCGCCAATGGCCGAATGCGCCGGATCGCCGGTGCGTGGCGCTTTCGCCACCGGGCGGCGTCCGGACCGTGCACTAAGCTCGTACGATCCCCGCGATGGAAAATACCGATGCGATTGACTGAACTGATCCGCTCCGCCGTGCGCGACGGCGAACGCCTGCAGGTCGAGGTCGGCGACGACTGGCTGCAGGGTCGCAGCGTGTTCGGCGGCCTGCAGGCCGCGATCGCCGTCGCCGCGATGCGTTCGCTCGCGCCGGACCTGCCGCTGCGCACCTTGCAGATGACCTTCATTTCGCCGGTGCCCATGGGAACCGTGCGCGCCGTGGCGATGCTGCTGCGCAGCGGCAAGAACACGCAACACGTGCAGGCACGCATCGAAGACGGCCATGGCGAGCTGCTCGCGCTCGTGATCGGCGTGTTCGGCAGCGGGCGTTCTTCGCGCGTGCGGCGCGAACCGGCACTGAATCTTCCACACGACGAGGGCCGAGGAACGCCGTTGCCGTTTCTGCCCGGCGTCACGCCGAACTTCATGCAGCACTTCGGCGTCGCGTTGCGCGACGGCGCGATGCCTTTCACGAACAAACCCGTGCATGCGAACCGCTTCTCGCTGGACCTGCGCGACGACGGCGCGACGAGCGAATGGCATCTGCTTGCACTCGCCGATTTCGTGCCGCCGGTCGCGCTGTCGTGGATGGACAGCGTCACACCGGGCAGCTCGCTCACGTGGATGCTCGAGCTCCTCGTCGACGACTACACGACGCAGCCGCTCGACGGCTGGACGATCGATGCCGATCTCGTGGCCGCGCGCGACGGCTACACGAGCCAGTCGACCTGGATCGTCGCTCCCGACGGCCGCGCCGTCGCGCTGAGCCGGCAGAGCATGGTCGTGTTTGCGTGAAGCGGGAATCGCGCGAGCGGCGCGCAGAGCGCGCGCCGCGAACCGCGACCGGCGATCCTCGTGCGGCGGGCAGTGCCGCCGCTACATCGGCGCCTCGACGCTGTAGCCGCGCGCGCGCAGGGTCGCGACGAAGCCGTCGTCGTCGAGGATCTCGCGCATCGGCAGTACCGCGAACGACACGGCATTGTCGCGCAGCGTGTTTTCGGCAGCCGTCAGCCACGCCGCCGCGACGCGCTGGTTGATGTCGCCCATGCCGTGTTCCTGCACGGTGCTGTTCTTGAGCATCGCATCGCGACACGCCTGGTTCTGGTCGACGAAGGGCAAGGCGCGCAGCGCTTCGATGTCGCCGACGGCCCAGGCATTCGCGCGCAGCTGCATCGCGGGCAGATCGGTCTCCAGGCGTTCGACGGTCTTGCGCAGGCAATCGATGTCGTCGACGCTCGAACGCGCGAATTCACGCAACGCGGCACGCGGTTCGGCGAGTTTCACTTTCACGAGCGGACGCTCGAGCGCGACCTTGTGCTTCTTCGCGAGCTTTTCCACCGTGTCGCCGATGCCGATGCTTTGCCGCAGGCCGACGTCCTCGATCGCTTCCTCGTAGAGCTCCTGCGCGGCGAAGATGGGCCGGCGCTTTTCGACCGAGTCGCCGCGGCCGATGTATTTGTGCTTGAGCGGCTGCCAGCGGGCGTAGAGGTCGGCCGGCAGCACGTCGGAGAGCGTCTGTTTCTCGGGGTTGTTGCGCGCCTTGAGCAGGCTGGGAAGCAGGAACACGCCGGCGAAAACGCCGCCTTCGACATTGACCGTGGCCTGCGGCGACAACAGCACACGCTGCGCGCCGGCAATCGCGCGCTCGACGTCACGCGACACCCATTCCATGCGCTTGGGCAGCGGCGACAAGGTGCCGAGAATCCAGAGCACGTGATCGTCCTTCGACACTTTCCAGAGCCCGGGCCCCGGCTGCACGCCGCTGACGACGACGGTTTCGAGCAGGGCGGCCGGAGCGGGAGGCGGGGATTCCGTCGCCATGAGTGAGGTGGACGCGAGCAGCAGACAGCCGAGCAGGATGGAGCGCATGGGTCGCCTTGAAAATGGTCCTTCCCGTTCAAGGGAAGACCGGTGGAAAGGGGTTGTCGGTTGGAAGCGTTCGGTTCCGGCGCGAACGAGGCCGGCGGCGCACGCTACGCGAAGTTGCATGAACGCTGCTCGTCCGCGCGGCTCGCGCCGCGCGCCGCGGTTTGCGGCAAGATCCGCAGCGCCATCGCAGCGACGAGACCCGCATGACCGAACGCGTCGACATCCGCCCCGCCATGATCTCCGATGCGGACGCACTGGCCGTGCTGCTCGGCGAACTCGGCTATCCGGCCGACCCGGCGCAGTCGGCCCGGCGCCTCGCGCGGCTGGCCGGCGATCCGCGCGCGATCGCGCTCGTCGCCGCTCGCGGCGACACGGTCTGCGGCCTCGCGACCGTGCATGCACACGACACGCTCAATCGCGACGAGCCCTCGGTGCAACTGACCCTGCTCGTGACCGGCAGCGGCGCGCGCGGCAGCGGTGTCGGTCGCGCGCTCGTCGCCGAGGCCGAAGCCTGGGCCGCGGGTCACGGCGCGCGTCGCCTGGTCGTCACGACGGCCGTGCATCGCGCCGGCGCGCATGCCTTCTACGAAACGCTCGGCTATACGCTCACAGGCCGCCGCTATACGCGCACGTGGTAGCTGACCGGGCGAGCTCCTTTCGATTCATCCGTTGCACAGGCCATCAGGTCACGTGCGTCGCGAGGCTCGCGATGTCGCCGTCCCAAGCGCCGAAATAGCTGCGGCCGCGGCGCTCGACCGGATGATCCGGCCCGCGCGGCAGCATCTTCAGCGCGCGCTTGCCTTCGAGCCACAGCGACACGGTGTTGATCACGCGCGTGTCGCGGCAGACGCGGCCGTGATCGAGGGCGCCCGCGAACGCCGCAAGCGTGACGCCGGCAACGGCCGAACTGCGCAGATGCACGCGGCCGTCGCCGAATTCGTCCTTGCGCGCGCCGGCGAAATCGAACCAGTTCGGGTTGCTCGCGTTCGCGCGCTGCACCGTGAGCTGGTACGGCGTCGGCACGCCGACGCCCTGCAGGATCAGCAGGTTTTCCGCGTTCGCGGCGAGCGCCGCGTCGTCGAGCATCGGCGCCGGACTGGCGCCGCCGCCGCGCGATGTGCCGCGGGCGAAGGCCTCGGCGTCGGCGACGAAGCGCGCATCGAAGCCGCCGTTGCCGTCGCGCACGTTGGCCTGCCAGTTGGCGGCATCGAACAGGTCGACCGGGGCACCCTGCTCGTCGACGCTGCAGTCGGCGAAATGCGGCGTCATCTGATAGACCGACGGGAAGCTGCGCGCGATCTTGCGGTAGTCCTCGTCGGTGCCGAACCATCCGTCGCGCTCGCCCGCGACGAGCATCTGCGCCGCAGCCACCGAACCGCGGAACGGCGGCGCGAGGAAGACGACGCGTCCGACGTCCGCGAACGGCTGCCTGCGATTGCGCAGCGCGAGCATCGCGCGCAGGACCAGTCCGCCCATGCTGTGCGTGACGAAGTTCAGCGCAGTCGATCGCTTCAGACGCGCCTGCCGCCCCTGCAGCTCGTCGCAGAACTCGACGAGCTTCTGCGCCGCGTGTTCGATCGGCCGGCGCCAGTCGTAGGTGAACACGTGCAGCGATTCGGATGGTTTCCACGCGCGCAGCTTGCCGACCATCTCGCCGTAGGCGTAACGGATCGGCCGAGACGGCAGCATGCGATGGCCGTCGTTGGCCTCGTAGCGGCCGTCGAGCAGCGCGAAGTCGAGCGGGTTCTCGAACGCGTCGCCGAAAACCATGTCCTCGAGGCTCCAGCGCACGGGCCAGTCCAGCGGATAGCTGTCGGCGAGTTCGCTGCCCTTGATGCCCGGGATCAGTACGGTGGCCATGCCCTTCTCCCTGCGATCGTCGCTGGCGTGGACTGTAGCAGGCCCGCGTCGCAGCCCATGAAATGGCGCTGGCGACGCAGGCATCCGGCGCGGCATCATGCCCGTCCGTTCCGGAGTGCCCGCGATGAGCGACAGCCTGAGCCCCGTTCCCGTGCTCGAGACCGCGCGCCTGCGCCTGCGCACCGTGCAGCGCGGCGATCTCGAAGCCATCTATCTGCTGCATTCGGATTCGCGCGCCATGCGCTACTGGAGCTTCGCGCCATGGACCGAACGGCAGCAGGCCCGGGACTGGTTCGATCAGCGCCGCAGCTACGGTGAACGCGAGGAAGTCTGGCCCTGGGCGATCACCTTGCGCGACGACGACGACCTGTTCGGCCTCGTGACCCTGTTCTCGGTCAATCGCGTGCAGCGGCGCTCCGAGATCGGCTATCAGATGCGGCCGTCGCACTGGGGCCAGGGCTATGCACAGGAAGCATTGCGTGCGGCGCTGAGCTACGGCATCGACGCACTCGAACTCGCGCGGATCGAGGCCGACATCGATCCGCGCAACGAGCCGTCGTGCCGCCTCGTCGAGCGCCTGGGTTTCCGGCGCGAGGGTTATCTGCGCGAACGCTGGCACGTGAACGGCGAAGTCGCCGATACCGCGTTCTACGGCCTGCTCGCGCGCGAGTTCGTGCGTTGATCCGCGACGCGGCGCAGCGCGCGCCATGACCGACGGGACGTCGTCGCGCACGGCCTATCGCCGCGGCCTGCTCATTGCCGCGACCGCGTCCATCCTGTTCTCGGCCAAGGCCATCGTCGCGAAGCTCCTGTACCGCTACGACGTCGACGCGCTGACCGTGCTCGCGCTGCGCATGCTCTATTCGGCGCCGTTCTTTCTCGCGATCGCACTCTGGCAATGGCGCAAGAGCGCGCCGCCGACCGGGCGCGACGCGGCCGCGGTCGTCGCGCTCGGCCTGCTCGGCTACTACCTGTCGAGCTATCTCGATTTCCTCGGCCTGCAGTACATCAGCGCCGCGCTCGAACGGCTGATCCTGTTCCTGTCGCCTTCGTTCGTGCTGCTGCTCAGCGCGATCGTGCTGCGCCGGCGCATCGCCCTGCGCGAATGGGCCGCGCTCGCGCTCGCCTATGCCGGCATCGTGCTGGTGTTCGCGCACGACCTCATGCTCGGCGGCGAGCGCGTGGTGCTGGGTTCCCTGCTCGTGCTCGGCTCCGCCCTGTCGTATGCGCTCTATCTGATCGGCTCGGGCGAGCTCGTCCAGCGCCTCGGCCCCTGGCGCCTCGTCGCCTATGCGATGAGCGTGTCGACCGGCGCGGTGCTGCTGCACTTCGGCGTCGCGCGGCCGTGGTCGTCGCTGCAGACAGCCGCGGGCGTGCATGCGCTTTCGCTGATCAATGCGGTTTTCTGCACCGTCGCGCCCGTGGTGCTGACCATGCTCGCGGTCGCGCGGATCGGCGCACCCGGCGCGGCACAGGCCGGCATGATCGGTCCGGTCTCGACCTTGTTCCTCGGCTTCTGGCTGCTCGGCGAACCGATCACATTGCGTCAGCTCGCCGGCGCCGCGCTCGTCATGCTCGGCATGTACGTACTGTCCAACCGGCGGAATTGACGCGCAGGCCGGGTTCAGCCCGTGGCTCGACCCGATCTTGCGGTCGCGCAGTCACGCCAGCGCGCGCGTTTCAAGGGCGATGTCGTCGCCGTCGACGCGCAGCACGCTGCCCTGCTCGTACCAGTCGCCGAGCACGATGCGTTCGGCCACGCGGTCGCCGAGCACGATGCGATGACGGCCCGGACGATGCGTATGGCCATGGATCAGGCGCGCCGCGCCATGGGCCTGCAGCGCATCGTGTACGGCCGCCTCGGTGACATCCATGATCTGCGCCATGGTCGATCCCGTGTGCTGCCGGCTCTGTTCGCGCGCATGCGCGGCGAAGGCGCGGCGCTGCGCGAGCGGCTGCGCAAGGAACGCGCGCTGCCAGGCCGGATCGCGCACCTGCGCGCGGAATTTCTGGTACGCGACATCGTCGGTGCACAGCGTGTCGCCGTGCATGAGCAGGGTCGGCACGCCGCCCAGCGCTATCGTCGTCGGATCGTGCAGCAGGGTGATGCCGCTGCGCGCGGCGAACGCGTCGCCGACGAGAAAATCGCGGTTGCCGGCCATGAAATAGGCGGGGACGCCGCCGCACGTGAGCTCGGCCAACGCGTCCTGCACAGCGAGCGCCAGCGGCGCGTCGTCGTCGTCGCCGATCCAGCTCTCGAACAGATCGCCGAGGATGTACAGCGCCCGCGCCCCGCGCGCTTCGCCGCGCAGGAACTGCAGGAACAGTTCGGTGATTCGGGGCCGCTCGTCGTCGAGATGAAGATCGGAGATGAAGAGAGCGGCGGGGCAGGGCGCGGGAGATTGCGGCCATGCCCGGGATTGGGAAGCGCAGCGGAACACTCCTCGGGCAGCGGGCAGACACCGCCGTGCTCGGCTGGAGTTCTTGCCGGAACCCGTAACGGAAGATCAGGTCCGGCTTCGTCAGTGCTATCGCCCGCGAGGACGGGTTGCGCGAGCGCAAGGCAAAGCACACCGCAGCCGAAACGGCGGCGGCGGAATGAAAGGGCGGACATGGCGATTGACGTTGATGTTGCAGTGCACACGCGACCATCGCGACGCAGGCATCACCCGGAACAACACCGCAACCTCAAACCGAACGCGGCCATGAACGGTTAGCGGGCGGCGCGACGGTCGCGCCGGCGACGTGCGGCCGCCGGGATATTGATGCGACCGCACATATGCGCCTCCAGACCCATACGCCTCAGTCTATAGACGGATATTCATTCGTCCTGTAAACCATGCCGGTTCGCACTTCGGGGAGTGCGGCGCCGGCAGCTCCGCATCGCCTGCGGTCGTGGTTGCCGTTTCGGGTCGCGAGGATCTCGTGGCGGCTATCGCCCGGAGCCCACTGCTCCGGCCTGCCTCGTGTCCGTTCGCGACGGGGGAGCACCGGACCATTCCGGTGCATTCGTATACGAATGGAGAATGGGAATGACGAAGTCGAAATTCGGCCGTCTGCCGCTGCT